>JBAVYG010000309.1:0-6001 GCA_049698675.1 Terriglobia bacterium | reverse complement strand
GAGCACCGGCCGAGGTCCGGGATCAGCCGCTTCACGCCGGCGAGCAAGCGCTGCCACCCGACTCAGGAAAGTCTGTAAAAGCTTATTACCTTCTGACGAACCCCTATTTTGAGCAAGGGAAACTTGTGGAACTTGACCCACGCGTCTGGCCCGTGGTAATGAACGGCACAGTTCTGAGATACAGTTATAATGACGCCGCCTCTCGCCAAATCGGCTATACAGGCATGATCTTCGACAGAATGATCAGCGAGAGCGACCAGTTGTTCGATGTTCAGGTCATGGACGCCCTGGGCAACGGGGGCATGAGAGCGGCTGGACAGATCGTTGTCGCAACTGAGCGTTACGCAGAGCCGTTGTCGACCAACACGGCCTGGAGGGTAGAGCCCCTGGGCGTCAGGGAGGCCACGAGCACAGATCGGAGTGGGCTTCCGATTCCTCTTGTAAGATTCTACGGGTACACCACGAGCCACACGGTTAATGAGGACGTCGCGAACCCCAGGCCGCCTCCGCACAGGCAGGTGCCCGGGCAGATCTGGAAACTACGCGGTGAAGGTACCGAGTACGTATACGCTTTCACAGAGAAGCAATCCGGAAAGGCTATTACGCTCATTGGAGGCACCGAAGTCCTCGTCGTCAGCGCGCCGCCCGAGGACTTGCAGGTGACCGTGACCATCTTGGATGGAACCTGTAAGGGGTTGACTGGGAGGCTGGACCCAGACAACTTGGTTTACGTGCGTGACTCGGACACCGGCAAGGCCCCTCAGCAATAGCTGTTAGCCATGGCACACTCGCAGGTCACCAGCGACGAGATTACATTGGATGAAGGGGAAATGGATTGCGCTCTAGCTTAAGGCGTTGCCGAAAGGCAGCCGAGCCGTTTTGTACTCAAAGCTGAGGAGGTAAGCAATGGCAATTTTCGGAGTTGGATCAAACTGGAACGGAGAAGAGAAGAGAGATCGTTTCTTCGATGAACGCAAGTTCATCGTGGGCTGGGATGTGGATAGCGCAAGGGATCTTTACGCGTTTCTGGCATCGCTAAAGGTTGGAGACGTCCTTTACATCAAAGCGAATCAACCAGGTGCGCGAGTAATTAGTGTGAAGGGGGTTGGGATAGTTGAAAAGAGTGTGATGGATTGTTTGACTTCCGGTGAATTTGAGGGATCTTGTATTCCGGATGGGAGTCGTCTATTCGTTCGCGTCAATCGGAATAGTCTATTCGTTCGCGTTAGGTGGGTAGATCGAGAGGAGTTCACCGTCACAATCCCCGAAAACGAAGGGAGGCTGACCAACATTCGGGCTGCAACTATCTATGAGGAATATCTCCCCTTTGTCCAGGATGCAATTCTTCGAAGGATCACTACCGTATAGTATTTCGCTCCGGCGGTCAGTTTGTAAAACGGCCTTCCGTCCTCATAGCAGGTAGCAGGTAACGCAGACTCTCGTTCTTCAGAGAGTCTGCGGCTTTTTTGCTTTGGATTCGCATTCTAGCGCACAGTTTGCGCGTTTTGCACGCTGTGTCTGTTAAATAACACGTAAGGCCTTAATGATTGTTACTATAAGTTGCGTAGGCCGGATCGCGCAGGAACGCCGCAGAGTCTCAAAGGCGGAGACTCCGCGCTCGCTCGCTCCCGCCCCCCAGCGGTTTAAAGGCCGCAGACCTGCAAAAGACGCAAGTCCGCGCTACCACGGCTTCTGCTTTCTGCGTTCTGCCTTCTCAGGTGATGTGGGCGCCCTGCGTATCGACGTAAACGGCGTAAAGGGACTGGCTGGCAGCCATGAACAGCCGGTTTCGCTTGCTTCCGCCGAAGCAGACATTGGCGCAGATTTCCGGCAGCAGGATCATGCCAATCCGTTCGCCGCTGGGAGCAAAGATGTGCACGCCATCGTATCCCTCTCCGACCCAGCCGGCCCCCGCCCAGATGTTGCCATCCTTGTCGGCGCGGATGCCGTCGGCAAGCCCCGTTCCCTTGCCAGGCAGTTCCATGGAAGTGAACGTCCGCCCGTTGCGCAGGCTCTTGCCGTCCACCACGTCGAATACTTTAATGATTTTGGGAGCCTGGGGGTAATGCGTGGCCCCTGTGTCGACCATATAAAGCAACTTGTAGTCAGGTGAAAAGCAGAGACCGTTGGGCTTGTAGCCCTCATCGGTGACGAGGTCGATATTCCCTGTCTTGCCATCGATTCGGTAGACGGCTTCCTTGAGCTCGAGCGGCGCCACGCGCCCTTCGTAGTTCGTCAGGATGCCGTAACCAGGGTCCGAGAACCATATGCCCCCGTCGGGATGCACCACGATGTCATTCGGGGCGTTGAAGGGTTTGCCCTGCCAGCGGTCCGCCAACACCCGCACCGACCCATCATGTTCGTAGCGGACGACGCGGCGGGTGAGGTGCTCACAAGTGACCAGGCGGCCTTCCCAATCAAACGTGTTGCCGTTACCGTTGTTGGAAGGGCTATGGAAGACGCTGACGTGGCCATCCTCCTCAAGCCATCGCATATGCACATTGTTGGGAATATCACTGAAAACCAGGTAACGCCCGCCGCCATTCCATGCGGGCCCTTCAGCCCAAAGCATTCCCGTATGGAGTCTCTCGATGGGCGTGCTCCCGATTTTGTATTTGGCGAACCGCTTGTCCAGGACAATGATGTCTGGATCGGGGTAATGAATGGGGTTCTTCCCGCTCCAGTCACGTTGCCCCGCAGTCGCCGCCGCAGCGGTGGCGCCGGCCAAGGCCGTGGCGAGGAAAGACCGCCTGCCGACTTTCGGAAGTGTGCTTTGCTTGGATTCGCTCTTCATGGCTTAATTGATTTCCCCTCCCTTCGCAGGCCCGGTGTCGCCGGGTAGTATACACGACTCTTCTCGCCTCCGTGTCATTCCGAGCGTAGCGAGGAATCCCGCCCTGGTTTGTAGAGGAAGGAATCAGAGCGAGATTCCTCGCTACGCTCGGAATGACGCCGGGCGTATTGTCACTGCCGTTCAGTAGAGGTATCTCCCGGACTGGATAACCTCCTTGGGCAACAGGGGGGAAAAATCCTGGAGTTTTTGCATCAAGGGGGCAGTTTCCGACTCGTCCACGGCGTAGATGGAGACCGTATCCCCGCCCGCCACAACGTTGTCGGGAAGCGCCCATTGGCCAACCCAGACCCACGCGCGCGGCAGGCCGCCGATGGGTGTGTACCATTTATCGTAGACCATGGCGACCTTGACTCCGTCCGCCTTTGACAAACGGAGGATGTCCGCGGTGTGGTATTCGTGGTGGCGCATGAGTTCGGTGACCTCGTATGTTGCCAGCCCCCACAAATCCAGGCAATGGACATCCGCAAGGAAATTGACGGCGCCAATGTCGTTCAACGCGATGGTCGAACCTTGATAATACCTCTTAATGAAAAGTCCCATTTGATATTGTTGTTCGTAGATGTTTTTCGAAGCCTGGGGAAGATAGATCATCGCGGCGCCCGCCCGCACCGCACAAGGATAAATGAGGATTGCAGCCAGAAGCACGCCGCCAACATGCTTGGGGACAAGCGCGCGATCGGCGGGCGTTCCAAAGAGCTTCTGCGGAAGCTGGTCGGCGAGCTGGGCGACGATCACCACGATCCCGAGCGCGACAAGGTAAGCCTCGTGCCGGAAGAACAAGGCGACCATGCAGAACTGAATGTGCGCCAGAGCGATCGCTACAAAGATAGCCGTCATCACTTGCCGGCTATCCCAGAGGGCTTTGCGTTTATCGGAGGCGTAGAGGGCGAGAAAGAGGGAGCCCAGCACCAGAACGACCAAGTGCGGCCCCATTTTGACATTGAAGTAAGCCGGGCCGAACACGGAGTCTAACGCCGTACCCAAATCCGTGAAACGCGGGAAATTGCCTTTCAAGAGGATGGAGCTGGGTAGCCACGACCAACCCTTCGCCAGCCCGATGGCTCCGTAAAGAAGGATCGAGGAGAAACCCGCCATCCCAACCGCCACGCCGGTCAACCATCGCCCGCGGAGCAAGAGGAGCGCGCAGATTACCAGAATCAGAAACATTCCCTCATAACGAACCACGGCAAGAATCGGTGAAATCGCCAGGAGTAGAATAAGGTCGCGCCGGGCGGTCGAGGGACTCTCTTCGGAAAGCAGCCGCGCCGCGAGGAAGGTCAGGAGAATCGTCAAGGCGGCGTGAAGGGGATGTTCCGAGCCTATGCAGATCAGCAAGGGCAAGGGCGTGAAAAACACCAAAACCAGCAGGGTCCAGAAGGTGAGCTTAGGCGAGAGCTTATACCAGCGCAGGACACAGTAAGCGACCCCCAACACCAGCACGCCACAAAGCAGGCTCAGGTAAAACGGGGACGTCTCGCTGACCCCAAAAACTAAGTAGCTGACCGCGATGAGGAACGTCCACAAAGGCGAGGAGGAGGCAGAGGTGAATCCGAAGCGAGTGATCCCCCAGACGCCATGTAGCGCGAAGTTCTTCGCCATGGCCATTTGGATGTAGGGGTCATCGAGAGCATAAACCAAGTGCCCATTTTCCCGTAGGATGAGGAGGGTTGAAATCACTCCCGTGGTGACGCACAAGATGACAACGCTGGCGAACAACGGCCAATGCTTGATTAAGATTTTGCTCATAGGCGGACACCTTATTCCGCACGGTCAAGCTGCTGACTCCCACCTGGCTCCCGGCCACGTCACAATTCTACTGCAAATCCTTGCCGGTAGCGCAGGTCTCGTCCCGCCCTGCGGGAGACGGGCAGGTGTTCGGCCGTGGGTGAAGTGCTCGCATTGGCTGAAAATGTGGATGCAAGAAATCTTCGCAATAACCCTTGACAAGTGCCCGATGCTTGGGTAGAATTAATAATTGCTCTGCAAGCTAATGAGCCTACAGAGTAAGTGCTGGAAAGACCAGCGAGGCAGACAAGAGAAGCCTCAAGCGCAAGCTTTCCAACTTTCCCCAATTGGGGGACCCCGCCCTCGGCGGGAGACAAAGCTCTTTGACAATTGAGTTGAGCATGCCACGTCAATCGGACTGAGTCCTTTAAGGATTTGGTCCAAATGCTGAGCGACACGTTCTGCCCCGCTGGCAAACCCTGTACCGTACAGTTCAGGACAAGGGGTGGAACGATATTCTCCTTCCGGATTTGAATGGGAAGGAGAACTCACAAGTCAACGCTTGCAGGCTGATGTAGAGCTGTCCGGAAGGGCGGCACAAGACCGGGCTGATTTCTCCCGATCCAATCGGGAGGTCCGGAGCTGCAAAGTCTGCGGGCGAGCCAAGTTTCAAACGAGAGTTTGATCCTGGCTCAGAATCAACGCTGGCGGCGTGCCTAACACATGCAAGTCGAACGAGAAAATCCGGGTGTAGCAATACATTCGGGTGAGTAAAGTGGCGAACGGGTGAGTAACACGTAGCTAACCTACCCTCAAGTGGGGGATAACCTGGGGAAACCTGGGCTAATACCGCATAACATCCCGATGACGCAGGTCATTGGGATCAAAGGCCCGCAAGGGTCGCTGGAGGAGGGGGCTGCGGCCGATTAGCTAGTTGGTGAGGTAACGGCTCACCAAGGCGATGATCGGTAGCCGGCCTGAGAGGGCGCACGGCCACACTGGCACTGAAACACGGGCCAGACTCCTACGGGAGGCAGCAGTGGGGAATTTTGCACAATGCCCGAAAGGGTGATGCAGCAACGCCGCGTGAGGGATGAAGGCCTTCGGGTCGTAAACCTCTTTCGATCGGGAAAAATGGGCTGGTGAAGAGCCAGTTCTGATGGTACTGGTGGAAGAAGCCCCGGCTAACTACGTGCCAGCAGCCGCGGTAATACGTAGGGGGCGAGCGTTGTCCGGAATGATTGGGCGTAAAGGGCGCGTAGGCGGCCATGTAAGTCCGACGTGAAATTCCTGCTTTTAAGGTAGGAATTGCGTTGGAAACTGTGTGGCTTGAGTGCAGGAGAGGTAAGCGGAATTCCCGGTGTAGCGGTGAAATGCGTAGAGATCGGGAGGAACACCAGTGGCGAAGGCGGCTTACTGGAC
>JBAVYG010000308.1:0-3235 GCA_049698675.1 Terriglobia bacterium | reverse complement strand
ACCTAGAGGAGCGCGTGGACTTTTGAGCGGCTCCTCAGCGAGGTGTAACCGTGAGAATTACGGCGCGTTTCGCGGACGATATTGTCATTGTGAGCTTGAGCGGAAAATTCCTGGCGGGCAGTGATGGGCCCTACCTGAGACAAAAGGTTAAGGACTTTATCGACGCGGGGACGAGAAAACTCATCATCGATTTTTCCGATGTCCCTTACATTGATTCCACGGGTTTGGGTTTTCTTGCGGGGGCTCGTGTGACGGCTAAAAATGCCGGCACGCGAATGGTTTTGGCGAACCTTAATACGCACGTTCAGAGAATCCTGGACGACGTTAAGCTCTCGCAATTCTTCGTCATTGCGCCTGACGACGCGGCGGCAATGGCCAAGGTGAATGAAGCAGACCCGCTTGCACAGGATGCTACCTCGGATGGAGCAAAGAGACCTAAAGGGAAAAGGCGATCCATCAATCCGACTGAATCCTAGGATCGTGGGGCGCGAGGGGTTCCCATTCCATTCTCCAGAGGTGGTGGTTTATTCCGTCCTGGCGCAGGGAAAGTGCGTCGCCGGGCCGACCTGTGGGGACATGGGCGAGCCGGCCCTTGTGCTGTGATGGTATTCATGCCGGGAGGGTTTATGGGGAAGACAAGGTCCTTGGTTCTGCTGATGTCGATGCTGGCAGGGTGGCTTGTTTGGACAGTGCCGCTCGGGTGTCAGGAACACAATCCGCCGGCAACCACGAACTTGTATATCCAGCATCTCGAGGATCCCAGCCGCGCGGCATGGCAGAAGCCTGAGGAAGTCGTTCGAGCACTGGATCTCAAATCCGGAGAAAACATCGCGGATATTGGCGCAGGTTCCGGATATTTCACCGTGCCGTTGGCCCGCAAGGTAGGACCAGCCGGGAAAGTCTACGCCGTCGACATCGACCAAGAAATGCTCGCGTACATCGAGCAGCGCGCCAGGCAAGAGAACCTTCACAATATCCAAACTATTCTCGCTCAAGCTCACGATCCGGAGTTGGCGCCCGCGTCCGTGGACCTGATCTTTATTTGTGCGACCCTCCACCATATCACTGACCGGGCCAAGTATTACCCCTTGCTTGCAAATGCACTGCGCCCCGGAGGCAGGATCGTGAACATCGACTTTCAAAAACGTCGGCTGCCGGTTGGGCCTTCCTTCGAGATGAAAATTGCCCAACAGGACGTGCTCAAGGAATTTGCAGCCGCAGGTTTTCACCTTGCCAGGGAGTTCGATTTCCTGCCGTACCAATACTTCCTGGTATTTGAGCGATGAGTCCTTCATGCGGGGACTTGGTGGTTTCTAAATGAGCTTCGAACCCCAGCGGCCGCGGCAGGCCAATCGGCGTTTTGCGGGACTATGGCGCTGGCGAGAAGGACCAGGCAGCTTGCTGCGCAGGGGCGATCTCACGAGCCGAGTGGAACGGAGTCTGGTCCTCCCCGTTGTGGTCCTGAATCTTCTGCTCACCGTATCTCCGCGGTTGTCTGCTCAATCGAACACGCGCCTGCTCCTCGCTGCCGGGTCTGGTGTGCCGGGGCACGCGGGATTCTCCTTCGGACCATTTTCCAACCTGGCCATGAATGACAACCGGGAGATCGTCTTCCTTTCGTCCCTGCGGGGCGCACGGAATGAGCTGCGGGCTGTCGTCAGGTCCAACGGCGTAAGTTTTTCCGTGGTGGCCTTTCAGGGTCTGCAGGCGCCGATCCTCAAGACCTCCTACGATTCGTTCAGCGCGCCCAGCCTCAATGACGCGGGGGCGATTTGCTTTGCGGCCGCCTTGAAGGACACGGAGGGAAATCCCAGCAGCGCCATCATCCGCGTGGACGGAACAGGCGCCAGGGCGCTGGTGACAAGCGCCGACAGCCTTCCGGGAATTCCGGACGCCGCCTTCCTCGAATTCTCAGCGCCTTTAATCAACTCGCAAGGAAACATCTTGTTTGGGGCGCGCTGGGGCGGCAAAAATCCTGGTACGGGCTTGTTCCTATGGACGCCGCGCGAGCTTCGAAGCTTGGAGTTTCCGGCAGGTGTCTCCCTAACACCTCAAGACTTGTTCGAGCCGATTTTCTTCAGTCACGATGAGGCGGCCCTGGGTCGGCGCGGCACTCTCCCCGATGTCGCCCTCGAGCAGTTCTTCCGCGCCGTGGCCATTCGCAGCTTTCAGGAGCTCAAGCCTCCACCCGATCCGGCAGAAACCGTTCAGATTCTTGGTCCGAGTGCCGGCCAGGCGCCGGTCCAAATGGTCCTGGTCGTTATGGAGGGCGAGAACGTGCAAACGGCGCTCTTGGCGGGCGACCCTTCCCAGCCGGTGATGGCCAAGCATGTCGCTGGCGCCCCTGAAGTCAAACCCCTGGGCCAGATCGAGGGTCAAACCACCTCCGCTCAGGGAAACATCATCTTTGCCGCAACACCCCTTGATTCACCCGGTGATGTGGGGCTCTATTGCTTTTGCGCTGGTCAAGTCAGGCGCCTGACCTCAACCGACGAGTTCTTACCCATTGTCCAAGCGGCGCCGGGAAAGCCGATTCTTTCTTTGGGTGGTGACTCCCAGCAAGCTGAAGCCTTCATCGCTCCCGACGCGTTCGAGAGTGGGTCGGCAATCTACGTCACCTCCCTTCCCTAAGGGCGAGTCGAAAGTCGAAAAGTCGAAAAGTCGAAAGTCAAAGGTCGGAAGCGCCGAAGACGCCCTGGAGTGGGGCAGCAAGCTGCCGCACTCCAGACTCTGACTATCGACTCTCGACTGTCGACTGTTAACTGTTTTCAAACCTCTAGCTTCCAGGGGGCGCGATATTCACGGCTCAAAAGCTTTGCGCCGCCGGGCTGCCCTTGGTCAGTCTTCTGGATAACGTTCGACCTTTTCGCGAAGCGCGGACAAGTGCGGCATGGCCACGCCCAGGTTCTCTCCGGTGTTGAGCACATCGAAGTAATAGCGTTTCATTTCCTCCGGGCTGTAGGCGAAGTGACTCGCCCCGAGAAGGCGTCGACCCTTTTCAGTGAACCGAATGGCATAAATATAGGCACCCGCGAGCCAAACAGGCGTATTCAAAATACGTCGCGCGTCGGGATAACGCCCTAGGTCGACGCCACGGGCCGCAACCACGTGCAATGCTTCTCGAGTGGCCAATGTCCCCAGCCTCAAGGTCGTGAAACTCCGCGTCGCTTCGGCGATCCCTCCCGCCCAAAGGCAGATTCCTATGCCGCCAGCATTGATAGCATGGTGTACCCAC
>JBAVYG010000307.1:0-1522 GCA_049698675.1 Terriglobia bacterium | reverse complement strand
CGAGGTGGAGCGCAAAAAGCCGGTCCAAGTGACCGGCACACACACTGGAAATAACCCCTGCACAACCTCAGCGCCGCCAAAATGAATTCTTATGCGACCTGATACCCAAGTTGCCACACAGACTCCGCAGGGGTCGAACATCTACGGGCGACGGTTCCCGCGGGTTTCACCCACGGCTAATGACATTCGGCCCCTTCGGGGCCGGCCCGCCGACGCGGCTTTGACGCGACCCTGCCTCTGCCCCTGAGCAAGCGGAAACCTCTTCATGCTAATATCCTAATGGCATGCCGATTCGTCTAGTAGCCATTGATCTTGACGGCACTCTCCTTAACAGCCGTCGGGAAATATCGGAAGGCAACCGCCGGGCGCTGCTCGAGGCGGTTGAACGCGAAGTGCAGGTGGTCATCGTCACCGGGCGCAGGTTTCATTCTGCCCTCCCGCTGGTCAGCCAAATCCCCTGCCCCATCACTCTGATTACCTCCAATGGCGCCCTGATCGCAAACTCCTCGGGAGAGGTTCTCCATCGGGATTTCCTTCCCCGGGATGTGGCGCAGCAGGTTCTGGAGTTTGCGCGCGAATACCGTCCTTACTCCGTGGCCATCTTCCACACCGCGGGCTATGGCCAGATCACCATGCAGGACAACGCGGTAGATGAAGGGCCTCTCGGTTGGTATGTCCAAACCAGCGCTCATTGCCTGCGACTCGTCCCGGACCTGGAGGCGGCGCTTGACACCGATCCTATCCAGGTGATGATCGGAGGGCCCCCGGCACGCATCGAACCAGCAGAGACGCTACTGGCAGAATCCCCCATCCGTTCCAGCATTCATCTCGCCTGGACCAAGTACCTGACTACGAATATTTCCATCCTCGACGTCATGAACCGGGGCTGTTCGAAAGGACGCGCGCTGAAAATTTGGGCGGAGCGGTGTGGAGTCCAACCCGGCGAAGTGATGGCCGTTGGGGACAACTTTAACGACCTGGAGATGCTTCAGTACGCGGGGCTGCCCGTCCTGATGGGAAATCACTGCCCCGAGCTGCAACGGCCTGACTGGACCCTGACTCTCCCCAACGACGAAGATGGCGTCGCCGCAGCCATCCGTAGGTATGTTCTTGCAGGATCCTGAAAAAAGAAGTTTACAGTCGACCCGTCGCGGCGGGACAGTTAAGAGTCAGAGCCGCCGAATGACCCTTTGCCGTTCTGCGTAGCATTGCCGTGGCATGCCGAGCAAAAATCAGAAACTAGAAGCAGGAACGAGCGAAGTATTTCACCCTCTTGGAATCTGCAATCTGCTATTTGCTCTGTCCCACTCGCCTCCGAAACCAACCAGGCAATGATTTACAGTTTGCCATCACCTGGACAGTACTTTAGCGCTAGACCAGATAATACGGCGGGGAGCTAGTGTCCTGAGTCAGAAGTTCGCTTACAAAGTCTTTCTCATGTGGGCGGTCTTTTCGGAGCCCCGTTAGGGGCGGAAGGTTGTAGCCCAGGGCGCAAGCCCTGGGGGAAGGAGCCCTCACCCCG
>JBAVYG010000306.1:0-1993 GCA_049698675.1 Terriglobia bacterium | reverse complement strand
GGATGACATGTCATCCTGAGCGGAGCGAAGAATCTGCTTTTGGTTACGGGCAAGGGGGGGCGCTGTATTGCACCTATGAGCAGGTTTATGTCTTCTCGGGCGCGGACTGGCTGCTGGCAGGGATTCTCGACTGGGCAGAGTCCTCAGGAACACCCAGCAGTCCAGCTATGAGGCTATCCAGTTGTGCCAGGTCCACGGGCTTTTTGAGAAATGCGTCGGCGCCCATAGCTTTTACCTTTTGCTCTTCCCCAGGCCGGATGCTGCCGGTGAGCACGATGACCGGAATTAGGCTGCTTTTCGGATTGGCGCGCATCCGTTTCAGCACCTCGTAGCCGGTTCCGGCCGGCATGCTGATGTCGAGAATCACCGCGTCGATGGGTTGTCGCATAGCCGTAAAGGAAGCCTGCATTGCATCATAAGCGCCGGCCACCTCAAATCCTTTCTTGATCAAATGCCTCGACAAGAGAAGCACCAAGCCACGATCGTCATCGGCAATTAAGATCGTCATGACAGAGCCTCTTCTCCCATCGCGCGCATCCCCGGCATAAGGGGCTTGCCTTGGAATCGACCTGCGGAGAGGTTTTTTTCGGCCTGCCGCCAATCATCCTCGCAGGGCACTCCTCCATTCGGAATGCCTATCAGAGGATTTTTCGGCTGCAAATTACACTTCCACCCCTCAACCCTTGAGTGGCCCAGTACATCCCCTGGACAAGGCAGCCCAGCCAACCTCTTGGAACTACCGCGGGGGATTCTCACACACCACAGATAGGTAATCGGCCAAATTCGCTGAAACTTGACTTTTATAGCTGGTGAGGCAGAAGCGGCGGATTCTGCTCACTGCTTGGGTCTTTCTTCCCCAACCCGCCGCGGCCGGCCATGCCATCATCTACCTGCCGCCCCCCTTTACGCATCCGCTGGTGTTTTCAGCCCTCAAGGAAGCAAGATCCGCGGGGAACGCTACCAAGCCGAAGAACTGTCCGTTGGTTGAGCATTTCATCCAGCCCATGCCGCACTCGAAGCGTGGGGTCTAACAACCGCTGGCAGCCGACGGTGGATGGAGTGACCCTGAGCGCACAGTCATGTGCGGTAGTGCATTACTCTGCGGCTCTTTATGCCGGTTGCTCGGCAAGCTGGACCTGCTGGTTCTGCGCATTCCGGCTTGCGGCGATAGCATGCACGCCTGCCGGCTTTATTTCGCCGTTGTCTTAGCTTTTGGTACGTAATCAAAAAACCTTTCCCTTGTATTGCCTGAGGTCCATTCCGCGCGCAGCCTGGTTTTCTTCTCTACCCTGCGCAACTCCGATAGCAAGGAGCGATTAAGCTCCCGCGCATTCTCCCCAATAAACTCCGCCTTAACGAGAAATTCGTGGTCTGCTGTCTCTTCGATGACACCCTGAGGAACGGCCTTCCTCAGGACTATAGCAATTGCTGTGGGATTATCTGTACTAATTCTAGCCACAAGAGAAAAACTCTTTTTTGCCATATCTTTTCCCTACTCAATGAGCATGTCGGGAATCAGTTCACTGTAATGGTCAGCGACCCAATGTTGTTGGGCGTGCTGACTCCCGCGCCGCTTGCCTGAACGGTGATAGTGAACGCCACCGGCGAAGAGGGCAGCGGGCCGCTCGCTGTGCTTCCTCCGCCGCAAGATAGCGTCGCCAGCAAGAGCGATGCGGCGATGAATAGGAGAAGAACTAAAGGCGCCAGCCTCCGCTTGCGACCTCATAGGCAGTATAGAACAATGCACCAATGTTGGCTTGAGGCACTCGGGGTGGAGGTTGCGGCCGCCAGAAAATACATTGTCGCCTTCCAGGGGAGTGATTTCCATTTGCGCCACGCGTTCCACTTTTTTGACGTGGTCTGCGCCCACGACAACGTATTCCAATGTGTTTTCAATAGGTTACAAGAAATGGTGGAGATATGCGGCAAAGTGCATATGTGTATCATTTTGGCACACTTCGTGGCTTGGCCGCTCGATAGCAGCCTATATATC
>JBAVYG010000305.1:0-6366 GCA_049698675.1 Terriglobia bacterium | reverse complement strand
CGTGGATGGGATGGCCGCGCTGTAACTGGAGCGCCCCCGCCACTCCGAGTTCGCCGGGAGCCTGCCCGCCGAGCTCTCACTTTGATGCGCACCCCGTTCACATGCGCGTTGAATCTCCATGAGCTTACGTGTATAGTGTGCTTTCGTTGGCACTGGTTTTCGGTCAAAGTACGTGCACGAACAGTTGCCGACGCATCCAGTCCCCGAACCTGTTTAATCCGATCGTCATACGGCGGCGTAGTGGGCAAAACCACCTTACCTACCAACGTAGTGAGTTGGGCAATTGGGTACCAGCCGAATGAGGCTGGAGAAAGGTCATGAGTCAAATGAAAGCAGCGGTTTTTTACGGGCCGCGAGATGTGCGGATCGAGGATGTTCCGCAGCCCACGGTTGGAAGCGGGGAGGTTGTTTTGCGGGTCCTCCGCTGTTCCGTGTGCGGGACGGACAAGCGCATTTACACCCATGGGCAGAAGAACGTAGTGCCGCCGGCGATTACCGGGCATGAGATTGTCGGAACCGTTCACGAGATCGGTTCAGGTGTGGGAGGTGGGCTCCACATCGGCCAAAAAGTTGTGGTCGCCACCGTGGTTGGCTGCGGAAACTGTGTTTACTGCCATCGCAAGCAGTACAATCTCTGTGACTCATTCACAGCGCTGGGTTACGATTACGCCGGGGGATTTGCCGAGTACGTCAAGATTCCTGCCCCTGCGGTGGCGCAAGGCAACGTGGTTCCAATTCCGAATTCCATGTCCGTGGAGCGCGCGGCGCTGATCGAACCGCTTTCCTGTGTCCTGAACGGCCAGGAGTACTTATCTCCTCAGCCGGCAGATCGTGCCGTGGTCTTCGGAGCGGGGCCCATTGGCCTGATGCACGCCAGCATTCTAAAGGCGCGAGGTTGCGACCCGGTGATGGTGGCGGAGGTGTCGCAGGAACGTTTGGATTATGTTCGCGAGTTTGGGGTCGGTCTGCCCGTGAATACTTCCAGTGGGAACGCTCTCAATAAGATTATGGCAGCAGGCGGGGAAGAGAAATTCGATGTGGCCATAGTCGCCTGCTCCGTGAAGGCGGCCCAGGCCGATGCACTGAAGCTGGTTCGCAAGAAGGCGCGAGTTTCATTCTTTGCCGGCGTGCCCAAGGACGACCCGGTTTTGGGCATCGACACCAATCTCATTCATTACAACGAGATTTCCGTCTTTGGCTGCTTTGCTTCCAACCTCCAGCACTACCACCAAGCCCTGGAAATGGTCTCCCGCGACGACTTGCCCTGGGACCGCTTCCTGACGCACAGGTTTAAACTACAAGATATGGTCAAAGCCTATGCCGTGGTCGAGGCGGGACAAGGAATCAAGGCCGTCATCGATTGCGAATAGTAACAACGACGATGGATAAAGAATCTCTGGCGCAATTAATTGCAATCTCTCGCGCTGTCGGCGCTAATCCGGATTACGTCCAGGCGGGCGGCGGCAACACCTCGGTGAAATCTCAGGACGGGCGGACCATGGTCATCAAGGCCAGCGGTACGCCACTGACGGCGATAAGTGAGTCAGCCGGCTGGGTGGAAGTGGATACGGCTGGAGTCCTGAGCATCTTCGACCGGAAAGACCTTGCCACGCTGGAGACGAATGCCCGCGAGGCGCGTGTGCTGCAACATCTATCCTCCGCAGTCAGCGGCGGCAGCGGGCGGCCATCCGTCGAGACCGTGCTCCACGCCATGCTCGGCAAGGTGGTCATCCACACCCACCCCGTTGCGGCCAACGCCCTGAACTGCGGGCCTGGGTTGAAGGCCCTGGGGGAGATTACACCAGCGAGTGAACTCCCGCCGCTTTGGGTGCCTTACACCGATCCCGGCTGGCGCCTCGCCACCACCATCAAGTCTGCTGCTGAGGCTTACGAAAAGAAACACAACCATCCCCCGGTTGTCATTTTCATGGAGAACCACGGCCTTCTCGTCTCGGCTATTGAGGCGCAGGCGTGCCTGGCGCTCCATAATGAATGGGTGGGACGTTGCGAGCGGTACTTCCTGCCGGAAGCGCCGCCGGTGCGCGCATCCTCTGGCCTGGATTCTGCGGCCTTACGCAAGGCCATGGTCTCGTTGCGCCGCACCTGGCGCGAGGCGCGAGGAGGCGCTCCTTTCGCCCGCTTGACGAATGATACGGAGTTGGCCGGGGTGGCGTGTGACGAGAGGGCGGAGACGTTGGCCGGTGGCTCACTGACACCCGACCATATTGTTTACACGGGCTCCCGCGCCGTGCTGGGCGATTCACTGGACGAATTGGCCGCCAAGCTGAAGCCGGCATTGAGCGAGAAGGCTCCGCCCGGGGTAGCCATGATTAGAAATGTGGGGACCTTCCTGCTGGCTGAAAACGCTACCAAGCTTGATGCGGCGGAGGCGCTGGGTGTCGCCGCCGCCAAGATCACGCGTTTGGCGATGGGGCGGGGCGGCGCGCACAACCTCGGCCCGGCTTCCGCCGAATTCATCGTTAATTGGGAGGTGGAACACTACCGCTCGGCTTTATTTGGTGCCGCTGCCGCTCCGCTGGCTCAGAAGGTCGCCTTGGTGACAGGTGCGGCCTCCGGTCTGGGCTGTGGGATTGCCCAGGGTTTGGTCGAAGCGGGAGCCGCGGTGGCCTTCTGCGACCTTGACGACCAAGGCGCCGAAGAAGCTGCAGCCACCTCGCCGGAACCCTCGCGCGCACTCCCCGTGCACATGGACGTTACTGACGAAGTCGCGGTGGCAGCCGCGTTTGACACGCTTTTGCGGCATTGGGGAGGCCTGGACATCGTTGTTTGCGCGGCGGGGGTTGCGCCAGCCTTCGAGTTGGTAGACATGCCGGTGAGTGAGTGGCGGCAGGCGCTGGAGATCAACCTCACCGGTTATTTCCTGGTGGCGCGGGAGGCGGCTCGCATTATGCGCGCACAGGGTGACGGTGGCGCTATGGTGATCCTCTCCTCAAAGACCGGCTTGGACGCTTCCCGAGCCAACTCTGCTTACAACGCTACGAAAGCCGGCGAGCTCCACCTGATGCGTGGCTGGGCGCTCGAGCTGGGGGCGGATGGCATCCGCGTCAATGCCCTCGCCCCAGGCAACGTCTTCGAAGGATCGAAGATCTGGAACCCCGAGTACATCAAAACCGCCGCCCGCAAGAAGGGGATCAAGCCCGAAGAGGTCATCCCCTACTATGTTTCGCTGACCGCACTGAAGCGCGATATCAAGCGCTCAGACGTTGCTGCTGCCGCCGTATTCCTCTGTTCCGACGCAGCGCGCTGCATCACCGGCCAGACACTGGTGGTGGACAGCGGACAGGTCATGGTTCGATGAACAGCCCAGCGCTCGAAAGAACCGCCGAACTCGAGACGGAACTTTACCAGGGAGGGCTCGAACAGCGCTTGAGCGCTCTGCGCCAACTTTGCGCCCAGCTCGGCCCCAGGGCGCACCGTGGCACCAATTGCCACATTCACACCAGCGAATCGTTCAGCGTCTTTCGCTCCCCGACGGAAGCGGTGTGGCAGGCGGCGCGGGAGGGCCTCGCAGTCCTGGGCATCAACGACCACTACACGATTGCGGGGCACGAGGAGTTCCACCGCGCCTGCGAGATTGCGGGCATTGCGGCGGCATTTTCTCTCGAGGCCGTGGCCATGGACCGTGACGCCGAGGCGGGCGGCCTGCTCCTCAATGACCCCGATAACCCGGGCCGCGTGTATCTGTGCGGCAAAGGCGTCACCAGGAATCCCCCTGATTCCTCGACCGAAATGTGCAACCTGGCGCGCATGCGGGCGGCCCTCGAGCGGCGGAATCGTGAGATGACCGAAAAGGTCGGCGCCCTCTTCAACGATCGACTGCATGCCGATGGCCCCACCTGGGAGTCCGTTCGTGGGTTGACGCCGCGAGGCAATGCCACAGAACGGCACGTGGCCTGGGCAACGCTGGCGCGGTTACGTGAATGGGCCGCAGTGCAGGGAGTATCCCTTTCGGAGGCTCTTTCGAATTGTTGTGGGGCTGCTCCGCGCGCGGGGGCTGACGACGCCGCACTACAAATCTTCCTACGCGCCAAACTCCTCAAGGCGGGCGCTCCTTGCTTCGTGAGCGAGTCCGAGGAGGCTTTTGTCTCCGTTGAGGAGCTGCGCAGGATCTTCCTGGCCTTCGGATCTATCCCCACTTACCCGGTCCTCGGAAATCCGGTTACCTCCGGCGAGCGGGACATCGAGGCGCTCCTCCACCGATTGGAGGCGACGGGCTTCTACGCCATTGAGGTCATCCCGCACCGCAATACGCGCGAGCGTCTGTCCGAAATTGTCTCGACCGCGCGCCGCCGCTGGTGGCCCGTCTTCAATGGCACGGAACACAACACGCCGGAGGCTCGATCCCTCCTCGACCCCTTCGCCCTCGACCCGGAGTTCGAGCCCTGGTTCCGCGAGAGTGCCGCGCTGCTGCTCGGCCACCAACGGCTCGTCGCGCAGGGTGAGGCGGGGTACGTTGATCTTGAAGGCAGACCCACCATGGCCGACCCGCGCGCCAGGTTCGAGCGCTTCAGTCAAGCGGGGCGTCAAGAGTCCGGCGCAGAGCGCAACTGATCGACGAGGCACACAGGGTTTTGCCTTGTTCGAAATGTGGACCAGCACCACCCCCTACCCCCTCCTCAACTGAGGAGGGGAATCCAAACTCCCCCCTCCTTCGTTAAGGAGGGGAAGCCGAACTCCCCTCCTTGGTTAAGGAGGGGGTGGGGGGGTGGTTGAGGGTGGCTAGGGGGTGGTTGGGTGCGAAACCGATTGCAATTTCATGCCTGTTGGCGGAACATAGCTGGTTTGGCTTGATGAATTGATTTCCTACCTTAGAGGCGGAGGACGAGAAAAGTGACAAAGCAAGATATTCCAATAGCAGAACCGAAAGGGAAGTTAGGTGTTCTTACGGTCGGAATGGGGGCAGTCGCGACCACCATGATCGCAGGGGTGGAAGCGGTTCGCAGAAAGATTGCGCTCCCTATAGGTTCTCTGACACAAATGGGTACGATACGCCTGGGAAAACGCACGGATAAGCGGATTCCCAAAATCAAAGATTTCGTGCCCTTGGCTAATCTGGAGGATCTGGTTTTTGGTGGCTGGGACCTTTTCACTGACAGCGCCTATGAAGCAGCCATTAAAGCCGGGGTTCTGGAAAAAGCCCAGGTTGACCAGTTGAAAGATTTTCTCGACGCGTTGCGGCCGATGCCCGCCGCGTTTGAACAGAAGTGGGTGAAGAACCTTCATCCCAACAATGTCAAGACCTACAAGTCAAAAATGGATCTTGCCGAGCAAGTGATGAAAGACATTCAGCGCTTCAAGAAACAGTCAGGCGCTGACCGCCTGGTCATGATTTGGTGCGCATCGACGGAAGTTTATTCGAAGCCGCATCCTGTTCATGACACCCTGGAGAGCTTTGAAGAAGGGCTAAAGTCAAACAGCCCGGACATCTCTCCCAGCATGATCTATGCCTATGCTGCCTTGAAGCTGGGCATCCCGCACGCCAACGGCGCACCGCATATCACCACGGATATTCCTGCCCTCACCAGCCTCGCGGTCGAGAAGAAGGTTCCCGTCTGCGGTAAAGACTTCAAGTCAGGTCAGACCTTCATGAAGACCCTCCTGGCGCCCGGCATCAAGGCCAGGCTGCTGGGACTGAAGGGTTGGTTTTCAACCAACATTCTGGGCAACCGCGATGGCGAGGTGCTGGACGATCCCGAAGCTTTCCGCAGCAAAGAAGAAAGCAAGCTTTCGGTGCTCGAGTACATCATTCAGCCTGATCTCTACCCCGAGCTCTACAAGGGTTACTACCACAAGGTGAGAATCGAGTACTACCCACCACGGGGCGACAATAAGGAAAGCTGGGATAACCTCGATATCTTCGGTTGGCTGGGCTATCCGATGCAAATTAAGGTGAATTGCCTCTTCCGGGATTCGATCCTGGCCGCTCCCATGGCGCTGGACCTCGTCCTTTTCATGGACCTCGCTCAACGCTGCCCGGACCTGGCGAAGATGGGAATCCAGGAATGGTTGTCCTTCTACTTCAAGAGCCCCATGTGCGCGGCCAGCGTTTACCCCGAGCACGACATCTTCATTCAACTCATGAAGCTCAAGAACACTCTCCGCCACCTGCGAGGTGAAGAGCTGATCACTCACTTGGGATTGGAGTACTACGACTAAGCTTTGGAGTGCGGCAGCTTGCTGCCGCACTCCAAAGCGCCTGCGGCGCCCTCCATCTCGCGTCTGTTTTCCTGGTGCCGTGAACCCCGTGGCCTCGGTGGGACTCCTCTCGGGTTGCGGGGCCGCGCTGTAACACTAGTTTCCAGGACGCGGTCGCACCGCGAAGATTTTTGCGATCCCCTGTAGGGC
>JBAVYG010000304.1:0-5078 GCA_049698675.1 Terriglobia bacterium | reverse complement strand
GTTCGCGGATGCTCGATATTCTTGGAGAGTTTTGTTCCGATCAGGCTCTCGGAGACTTCCAAGAAAAGTTTTCGGTCCTTCAGGGAAATCTTTTGCACGCTGTAGAAAGCCTTGATAATCTCGGAATCATTCTTCAAGCCCAGCGCGCGGAGGAAAATCGTGGCCAGGAACTTTCGTTTTCGGTCGATACGGACGTAAAGGATGTTCTTGGTGTCATACTCGAATTCCACCCAGGAGCCACGGTAGGGAATAGTCTTTCCCAGGAAATAGGTGCTCACCGCTGGTGACGTTCCGTTGCATTCAAAGAAAACGCCCGGAGAACGGTGAAGCTGGCTCACGATGACGCGTTCCGTGCCGTTGATGATGAAGGTGCCGTTCTCGGTCATCAGGGGGATTTCGCCGAAATAAACCTCTTGTTCTTTGATATCCCGAATACTCTTGTGGCCCGTGTCGCTGTCCTTGTCGTAAAGGGTGAGCCGGATGGTGACCTTGAGAGGGGCGGCGAAGGTCATGCCGCGCTCCTGGCACTCGGTCACGTCGTACTTGAGCTGCAGAGCGACGGGGTCGCCACACTTGTTGCAGAAGGTCACCACGTTCTTATTGAACGTGCCGCATCGGGTGCAAAGCACGTCCCCGACCTTGAAGGGGTCAGTGATAACGGTGTGACCGCAATTCTTGCAAGTGCTGCGCAAGTGGTGGAGTCCTTTCAGACTGCCGCACTTGCATTCCCAGTTGCCAATGGAATAGTCCACGAAGTCCAATTGGGCGATGCCGCGAAAATCCGTGATCGGAAGCACAGAATTGAACACGGCTTGCAGGCCCCCGTCCTCCCGCTCCGAGGGAAGGAGGTTCATCTGAAGAAATCGTTCGTAAGACCGCCGCTGCACCTCGATGAGATTGGGAATCTTGATGACGGTCGGTATTTTGGAGAAATTTATGCGCTGACGGATAGCGCCGTTCCCGCCGTTAAGCATTCGATTTGCTCCTTGCATGAGATGTCAAGAGCCTGCCGGACAATGGTGACGCGACACCCTTGTCACGATGGATGCACAATTAGGGCCTGGGGATGCCACAATGTCTTGCGCACGGCCCAGCCGTCCACCGGGTGGTTCGTGTTTCCACAACGAGAGGTCGTCGCCTCCCCAGCCCCCGCTCGGGAGACGGAAGAAGACAAGCCGGCCGCTGCCCAGAGGCTACTATTTCACTTCCACTGTAGCGCCGGCTTCGGTGAACTTTTTCTTGAGGGCTTCGGCTTCCTCTTTGTTGATGCCCTCCTTGATCGGCTTGGGTGCGCCATCCACAAGATCCTTCGCTTCTTTGAGCCCCAGGCTGGTGACTTCGCGGACAGCCTTGATGACGTTTATCTTGTTCGCACCCACGGCGGTGAGGATGACCGTGAATTCGGTCTGCTCTTCCACCGGAGCTGCCCCCCCGGCGGGTGCAGCACCTGCTGCCGCCACCATCACGGGCGCCGCAGCCGCCGCGGAAACTCCCAGAACCTCTTCCAGCTTCTTGACCAGCTCGGAAGCTTCGAGCAGTGATAGTCCCTTGATTTCTTCGACGATCTTATCGATCCGTTCTGACATTTCCGTGTTTTCCTCCTGAAGAATCCCATTAAGCCGCCAGCCGACAACCCCTTGCAGGGTAAGCGCCTTGGCTAGCTGCTCGCCGCCTCCCTGAACTTCTTCTCCTTGACGGCCTGTTGAATGACCACCGCCAACTTGCGGGCCACACCGGCGAGGGCAAGCGCCACGTTCCGCGCCGGGGATTTGATCAGGAAGAGCGCCTTGGAGAGCAGCTCTTCCTTCGCGGGCAAGTTGGCGACCATACTTAGATCGGCCATGGAGATGACCCGACCTTCCACCACGCCCGATTTAAACTTGATTAAAGGGTTCTCTCTGGCATAAGCGGTCAAGACTTTGGCTAATGCCACCGGGCCTTCCTGGGTGTAGGCAAGAGATGTGGTGCCGCTCAATTCCCTTGCCGCTGGCTCCACCGGCGTGCCTTGAGAGGCCCTCTCGATCAGGCTGTTCTTTACCACCTTGTACTTTGCCCCGACTTGCGCAATCCTGCGACGAAGTTCGAAATCCTGAGCGACGGTGATCCCCTCGAAACCCGCCAGAATGACGGTGCGTGACTTTTCTAATTCCTGATGCAACGCCTCAGCTTTTTGCCTTTTCTCACCTTTATTCATGCCTACTC
This sequence comes from Terriglobia bacterium, assembly GCA_049698675.1. Classification (GTDB taxonomy): domain Bacteria; phylum Acidobacteriota; class Terriglobia; order UBA7540; family UBA7540; genus CAVROP01. Next base: position 2,876 of record JBAVYG010000304.1, on the reverse strand, counting down.
CTCGAAACCGCGACGGGTAGCGCAGACCTGTTTTCTAGGTCTGCGGCTTTTAAGCAGGTTCCACCGACGCCGGATCAATTCTGAGGCCGGGGCCCATGGTGGAAGAGATGGCGATGCTGCGCACGTAGCGCCCTTTGGCGGAGGCGGGTTTCGCCTTCATGACGCTGGAAATCAGAGCGTTGGCGTTTTCTGCCAGTTTTTGGGCCTCAAATGAGACCTTGCCCACCGGGCAATGGATAATCCCCGTCTTGTCCACCCGGAATTCCACCTTTCCGGCCTTCACTTCCCTTACTGCCCGTTCCACATCTAGGGTGACGGTGCCGGTCTTGGGATTGGGCATGAGCCCTCGCGGGCCCAGGATCTTACCCAAGCGGCCTACGGACTTCATCATGTCAGGTGTGGCAACCACCGCCTCGAAGTCAATCCATCCACCCTGGATGCGCTGCACAAGGTCGTCGCCGCCCACTTCATCGGCTCCCGCCTCGCGACCCTCACGGACCTTGTCGCCGGAGGCGATCACGATCACCCGCTTGCTCTTCCCAAGGCCATGAGGAAGAACCACGGTGCCCCGGACCATTTGATCCGCGTGCTTCGGATCCACCCCAAGGCACATCGCCACTTCCACGGTCTCGTCAAACTTGGCGAAAGCCGCTTGCTTGACAATGGGCATCGCCTCCGCCACGGTGTAGGCTGGTTTATCGACCAGCTTGGCTGCTGCCTTATATTTCTTTCCCACTTTAGCCATTGCAGTAACTCCGTGTCCCTCGAAAAACGAAATCCGAAAATCGAAATTCGAAATTTGAAAATCGAAATTCGAAACTCCCGCAGCCGAATTTCGAGTTTCGAATTTCGAGTTTCGAACTTCGAGTCCCCCTCACGCAACCACCTCAATTCCCATACTGCGCGCCGTGCCCTTCACAGTGGCGACGGCGGCCGAGATGTCGTGCGCATTTAAATCCGGCATCTTCAGCTTGGCGATCTCTTCCACTTGCTTCTGCGTCACCTTGCCCACTTTGTTCCGGTTGGGCTCGCCCGAACCCTTGGCGATTCCGGCGGCCCGTTTCAGAAGCACGGAGGCCGGTGGTGTCTTGGTTACAAATGCGATACTCCGATCGCTGTACACTGTAATGACGACGGGAATAATCAACCCTTCTTGATCCCTGCCAGAGGTCTTGGCGTTGAATGCCTTGCAAAACTCCATAATGTTCACGCCGTGCTGGCCCAGCGCCGGTCCAGCGGGAGGAGCGGGAGTAGCTTTGCCCGCAGGGAGTTGGAGCTTCACCATCGCCTGTACTTTCTTTGCCATGTCCCTCTCCTAGAAAATCGAAACTCGAAAACCCATTTAAGACTGCAAGCTGCATTTTCCAATTTCGCGTTTCGAGTTTCGAATTTCGAATTTCCACGTCAGATCTTTTCCACTTGATAAAAATCCAATTCCACCGGGGTGGCGCGGCCGAAAATCGTAACCATGACCCGCAACGTGGAACGCTCATCATGGATCTCGTCAACAATCCCATTGAAGTCCTTGAAGGGACCATCGGTAATCTTGACGCTCTCACCCTTGTCATACTTGAGCCTCGGCTTCGGGTGTTCCGCAGCCACCTCGACCTTGTGAACAATCCGGTCCACTTCATCCGGGGCCAGGGGACTAGGCCTTTGTCCGGAGCCGACGAATCCCGTGACCCGGGGCGTTTCGCGCACCATGTGCCAGGTATCGTCATTCATTTCCATATCCACCAGCACATAGCCCGGAAAGAAAAGCTTGGCGGTCACCACTTTCTTCCCCTGGCGCGTTTCGAGGACGTCTTCGGTGGGGACCATGATCTCCCCGAACTGCTCGGCGAGCCCGGCGGCCTCAATGCGGCTCTTCAGGGTTTCCGCCACTTTCTTCTCAAAACCAGAGTAGGTGTGAATGATGTACCAGTTCTTTGCCATGCCTGTCTTTGGTCCACTGAAATATGGAGAGACATGCTCTCCACCGCTCCGCGCCAGCCCATCCCTATCCGCGATGCAAGAAGTACCGCAATGCCCTGGAAACGGTTAGCGAAAATGCCTGATCGCAAATCCAGAAATAGAATCCGAAAAGAAAGGTGGTGATCAGCACCATGACCGTCGTGCCGTAGATTTCCTGTTTGTTTGGCCAGGTCACGCGCTTCATCTCCGTCCGAACGTCGGACACATACTCCCGAACCTGAACCCAAGTACTCTTCTCAACACTGACCTGCTCGCCCATGGTTTCCTTTGCACTCCAACAGGCCCACGCTTCGTGCTTGGGGGCTCTGGCAGGGGCGGAGGGATTCGAACCCCCACGTCCGGTTTTGGAGACCGGCAGTCTAGCCGTTGAACTTACGCCCCTGTAAAGGACCAGTCCACAGTTGACAGTTGACAGTTAACAGCAAGAACCTTCAGGTTCTTACGCCTTCCACTGTCAACTGTGGACTGTCAACTGTCGGCTGCCTTTCTCCTACTTCACTTCCTTATGCAACGTATGGTGCCGGCACGCAGGGCAGAACTTCTTGAGCTCCAGCCGGTCCTGCGTCTTTTTCTTGTTCTTCGTCGTGGTGTAATTGCGGTTCTTGCATTCACCGCATTGCAACGTGATGATTTCTCGCATTACTGGGATCCCCGCTACTGGATGATTTCCGTGACGGAGCCCGCCCCCACCGTGTGTCCACCCTCGCGGATGGCGAAGCGCAGCCCTTTCTCCATGGCGATGGGCGTGATCAGCGCAATCTCCAGGTTCACGTTATCCCCCGGCATCACCATCTCTGTCCCCGCCGGCAGCGTCGCCACCCCCGTCACGTCCGTGGTGCGAAAGTAAAACTGCGGCCGGTACCCCGAGAAGAACGGCGTGTGCCGCCCCCCTTCTTCCTTCG
>JBAVYG010000303.1:0-3320 GCA_049698675.1 Terriglobia bacterium | reverse complement strand
GGGGACTAGAAAGAGGAGGACTGCGACGCTGACTCCTACGGAAAGCACAAAGCGCAACAAGATATAAACTGCGAATGACGCCGGGTCATGGCGCATTTTCTGCCAAAGTTCTCCCCACGCAGAAGCTAATGGCAAACGCTCGGCGTACATCAGGGGAACCACCAAATCATCGGTGAGCATAATCAGGAGGGCTACAGCCAATCCGAGGAGGACTATCAAGGAGAGGATCAGTGCCAGAGACGCCGTGGCGAAAAGCTTGCCTGTGCCCGAGGTGGAAGCGGCCTGGAGGCCGGGAAAGGCGACAATGACCATGAGTGAGAACGTGGTAGCGAGCGCCACCAGCGTTCCCACCAGCCACCAGAAATAGGATTGTCCCAGGGGACGGAGAGCGGACCACGCACTGCGTGCAGCCACCTCCATCTTGACCAGTGAATCCACCAGAACAAAGCGAAATACCGACCTCAGGTAGAGGAAACCGAGCCCCAGCGCGAGAGCGAACACGATGACCAGGAAGATGAGGGAAGGGTGTTGCGCGACATATTGCCGCGCGCCGGCCACCAGATCCGTCAGTCGAAAATCACTGGGCAGAGCGCTCAGGCTCCACTGGAATGCTGCGGTGGGTGTGCCGCCTCCCAGGAAGAGGCACAGCAGACTGAGCTTGGTCCACCTCCAAGCGTCAAAAGGCCGAAACAAAAGCCGGAGCGTGTCGTCGAGCGCCCAGGAAATCGCGGCCGCCGGCGAAATGGCCGTATTGGTGCTGCGGCCCTTGGTGGGGGCATCCGAAATGGGCATGAGCGGTGAGGGCTGGGCGTTCATCAGAAGTCAGAAGTCAAAAGTCGAAAGTCAAAAGTCGAAGATCCAAAGTCTAGCACCTAAAACGCCCCGTTTGAAGGTTCTCAAAGTCGAATTGGCAGCACGTGAGCACCGAAGTGTCCCGCTTCGTTTGTCCTTAGGCGCGCGGGTGCAGGGCACTCTAGCCGAGCCGAGTCAGGGCACGGGAATGGAAACACGAAACGTCGTGCCGTGGTGGGCCTCGCTTGTGAAATCGATGAATCCGTTGTGGAGCTGAAGGACTCGGAAAGCCATGGCGAGTCCAATTCCGCTGCCGCCGGGCTTCGTGGTGTAGAAGAGAGAAAAGATTTTCTGCCGCGCCTCCGGCGGAATACCCACACCCTGGTCGGAAACTTCGAGATTGACGTGATGACCGTCTGTTTGCGGTTTAACTTTAAGTTGCCCTCCTGAGGGCATGGCTTGGCAGCCGTTTAGAACCAGGTTCAGGAGCGCCTGTTTCATGAGGTCGCGGTCAACGTTAATAGTGGGAAGGGTTCCCTGGTGCTCAAAGACGAGCCGAACGTTATTCTTCAGCGCTTGCGGCTCGGCCAGCAGAAAGACTTCGCGGACCAGGCCTTCCACGGGGGTGGGAACCGGGTGGATCTCGACCGGGCGGGTGAAATCGAGGAAAGTTTTCACCACGCGATCGAGCCGCCGGATCTCGCTGGAGAGTATCTCCAGATGCGGGCCAACCCTTTCACCTTGCTCGGTCAGTTTGGATTTCAGGATTTCGACCTGCAGGACCATGGCGTTGAGCGGATTCTTCACTTCGTGCGCAACTCCGGAAGTGAGCCGGCCGAGAGCCGCCAGCTTGGTTGTAACATCAATTTGATCCTCGATCTTAGCGCGTGTGCTGGCGTCGCGCAGGGTGACCAGGCATCCCATGGCCCCGCCCCGTTCACGGATGAATTGCACATTCACCGCAACGCGCGCCGGGGGTTGGCCGCCAAGCTCGAGGGTTCGCCAGGGCGTTGATTGCCGTGAGGCGAAAGCTTCCCGCAAGAAGTCATGGAGAGGGTTGTGGGCGGAGAACACCTCCGGCGCCTGGCGATGAACGATGGCTTCCGCCCTGCAACCCAGCAGACGGGCCGCGGCGGGTGTTGCCAGAACCAGCCGGTCCTGCCTCTCAAATAGCAGCAGGCCATCGCTCAGCTTGGAGAAAAGCTGGTCAAGGTTCTCCTTCAATTGGACAAAGGCGGCTTTTTCGCCGCGCATCTGCTCGCCTAAGAGGTTCAATTTTGAGGAAAGCACGCCCCATTCGTCGGTCCGCTTTAGAGCCACAGGTTCGGAATATTCGCCGCGCGCCAGCAGGTCAACACTTCGCGAAATGGTCGCGAGGGGACGCAAGAGGCGATAGGAGAGCAGACCTGCGGAGAGAGTCGTGAAAATGATGATGGCAAAGGAAAGGGTCAGGGCAGCGTGCAAATCCGGGGTGACCTGGTGGCCGAGGAAGAGTGTTGAGACGCCGACGCGTACGTCGCCGAAAGGCGTGTCTCCAATCTCGAGCGGCAGCACGACTTCGTACACCCTGGACGGACCGTAGATCACCCGGAGCTGCTTCAACAATCCGGCATGGAGCAGATCCTCAAACGGCACAGCCGGCGCCATCACCTGGCCGATTTCCCCTGGATCGTTGTGAACCATAACCTGGTGTCGGGTGTCCGTGATGGCAGCGTAGTAAATGGAAGGTGAATATCCGATCGCGGATTCCAGCAGTGAGGTCAGCCCCGCATCAGCCGCAAGTCGGGCTTGCACGAAGCCACGCAGCGCCTGGAAATCGGAGGGGTTTGAACCCGCTGGCATTCGGGCTTGGGACAGGAGGGCACTGGCCTGATGGTAGATTTCGTTGGCCACATATTCCCCCCTGCTTTCAACCTCGCTCAGGGCCTGCCGGGTCAGATGAGAGAGGTAGAGCGTCGAGGTGGCCAGGACCATGAGCAAGACCAACAGGGTTATGAGCGCGGTAAGCTTAATCTTCAGGCTGAGCCCCATATTCCTTCAGCTTGTTATGAAGAGTTTTCAGGCTGATGCCGAGCAGCTCCGCGGCCCGCGTCTTATTTTTTTGCGTGGAGGCCAAGGTTTCGAAAATGAGGCGGCGTTCAGCCTCGGCGACCGTCATGCCAGATCGGAGCCGGAGCTCCTCGCCACCTTCTGCCATGCCGGGATGGCCGAAGCCGCGGGGCAATTCATGGACGGTCAAGTGCCCGCCCGGACAAGTAACGAGCATGCGCTCCAAGACATTGCGGAGCTCGCGCACGTTCCCCGGCCAGTGGTGTCGGCGGAAGGCCTGTAGAACTTCACCGTCAACACCCTTCACCGCCCGGTTGTGTTTTTGGTTCAGGTCGTTGAGAAGGGCGGCCGTCAACTCCTCCAGATCCTCGGGGTGCGTGCGCAAAGGAGGCAAAACGATATGGACCACGTTGAGGCGGAAGTAGAGATCGCTGCGCAACTGGCCCTTGGCGACCGCTTCCTCCGGGACTTTGTTGGTG
>JBAVYG010000302.1:0-4373 GCA_049698675.1 Terriglobia bacterium | reverse complement strand
GTTAAAACCCCGCCCTTCCTTGCTGCGGCTCGCTTTACGGTTCAGGCGTAGCCTTGGCGTCAGGCGTCGTCGGGCTTGTGCTCTGTGCGGACGAGGAAGGTGGCTCGACAGGCGCAGGAGCTCCAGCAACATTGGGGGCTTGCCTGACCTCTGTTGCAGGGACAGGAGGCGCCTGCGCGGGCGAACTCGCAGGCTGGACTTCAGGCTTGGTTTGCTCGCGCGAGGGGCCTGGAGGATGCATGAGCGAAGGCGGCTTCGCCTCATGGACGGCAGGCCCCCTTCCAGTTCCCTGCTGCCAGGGGCGGGGCGTATGGCGGGTTTCGCCTTGCGGACGCCGGCCCGGCGTCCCCGCAGGCTGCGAAATGGGGCGAAAGATAATCTCAATCTGAACCTTGTCCATATCTTCGTCGCCCAGTTCGATGATCTCGTCAAATCCTTCCTGCCGAACGTCCGCCTTGGTCTGCCCAAAAGCCATGTGCTGGCGCTCGATCACAGCACGTCCTACCGTCCTCGGGCGCGATCGGTCACGCTCGACACATTTTTCGAGCGGAACATCGAAAAGGAAAACTGCGCAAGGAACCTGAAACCTCTTTGCCAATTCCAGATATTCCTTCCGGTGATGCTGAGTGAGCGCGGTTGAATCCACCACACAGAGCCGGTTCAAGCCCAGTCGCAATTCCGCGAGGTAGTGGACGAGAGCGAACGCCTGGGTTTGAAAACGCTGATCGCGCTCGTCGTCGCACACTCGAGCTCGCGCCCAGTCCGAAGAGATGACTTGCGTGGGGCGAAAGAGGCGCCGCGCAAAAGTCGACTTCCCGCAGGCAGCGGGTCCGCAGAGCAAGACGATCGACGGGCGAATCAATCTCACTCGCTTCTCTTTGCTTTCATTTGGCGTTTGTTCCTGAGCCATAGTGGTAATCACGGTTCACTTCGAGATTTGGTTGCTTATCCGCACTCACCCTCGACCGGAAAGGAGCGCGGGTTTGGAGACTCCCTTGAGACCTATTTGACCTAAGAGATGTATGATACTCCCCTTCTGTGGCAGGTCGCGCGATTATTTTCCCAAACCGATCGAACATTCGTGGCGCTCGCGGGAGACGCGTTCCTGCTCGAGGTAGGCGCGCGTGCGGCGGGTTAACTCATCGAAGTCCACTTGGTGCGCGTCGAACTCCGGCCCATCAACACAGGCGAAGCGAACCTTCCCGCCCACGGTGACCCGGCATCCTCCGCACATCCCGGTACCATCCACCATAATGGGATTCAGGCTGGCATAAGTCGGGACTGCCCATTCGCGGGTGACCCCGGCGGCAGCGCGCATCATGGGAATCGGCCCGATAACATGGGCTATCCCAAGCGTGCAAGCGTTGCCCGCGCGCCAAGCGCGCATCAGATCTACGACGGTGCCGTGCAGACCTGCCGAGCCATCATCGGTTGCCCAAAGCACTTCGTCGGCCGCCGAGCGGAGTTCCGCATCAAGAATAATCTGGGCCGATGAACGCGCGCCACACAGAGCGGTGACGTGGTTCCCTGCCTCTCTGAAAGCACGTGCCACGGGCAGTAACTCGGCAACCCCTACTCCCCCCGCGACGCACAGGACGTTTCCGACTTTCTCGATACTGGCCGGTTGCCCGAGCGGTCCCAAAAGGTCTGCCAATCGGTCCCCCACCTCGAGCCGAACCGTGGCGCCGCTTGTCTTTCCGACCGCCTGGATAACGAGCGTTATGCTCCCCGTCGCTTCATCGCCATCTACAATCGTCAGCGGGATGCGCTCACTCGCTGCGTTAGGCCGGATGATGACGAACTGACCCGGTTTCCAATGTTTTGCAACTTCCGGGGCTTCCACTTGCAGCCAAGCAATCTCGGGCGTAAGCAGCCGCTTCCCCAGAACCTGATTGTTTGGTGGCACAGGCATTCTTGCCTGTGTACTGTCGACTGCCGGGACAGGTGACACAGGCAAGAGTGCCTGTGCCACAGACGCCTGCTGCTCGAGGGCGCGATGAATCGCGGCAGCAGCAGCGCGGCCGTCGCGCATCGCCAGGATGACGGTGGAACCGCCCCGGACTACGTCTCCACCTGCAAACACATTGGGAATATTGGTTTGCCCGTTGGCATCAATCAGAATCTTGCCCCGTTTGGTCAGAAGCTGTGGGGTGGCGCGCTGCACCGTTGGGTTGGGGCTTTGACCGATGGCCATCACCACTGTATCTACTGCCATTCGGAATTCCGACCCGGGGATGGGAACCGGTGACGGTCGGCCTGATTCGTCAGGCTCTCCCAACCGCATCCGGATACACTCCATCTCTTGCAGCACTCCTTTGTCGTCACCGAAGAGGCGGACTGGCGCAGCCAGGAAATCGAAGCGCACTCCTTCCTCCTCAGCGTGCTCAATCTCCTCCAGCCGGGCACGCAGTTCGGCGCGCCCGCGCCGGAACATGATCGTCGTATCGGCGCCCATTCGCCGCGACCAACGGGCCGCATCCATGGCGGAGTTCCCTCCGCCCACCACTACCACCCGGGAGCCGATCCGCACCGGTGTGTCAGACTCCGGGAAGCGAAAGGCCTCCATCAGATTCAGTCGCGTCAGGTATTCATTGGCGGTGTAGACGCCGATCAAGTTTTCTCCGGGAATGTTCATCAAATGCGGCAGGCCGGCGCCGGTACCCAGAAAGATGGCCTGAAATCCCTGCGCGAATAAATCCTCCACCGCGCACGTCTTGCCCACGATGAAATCCGTGCGAAACTCGACGCCCATGCTCCGCAGGCGGTCTACCTCGTCACGAATAATCTCGCGCGGCAAGCGAAAATTGGGGATGCCATAAGCCAGCACTCCCCCCAGCCTGTGGAGCGCTTCGAATATGGTTACATGGTAGCCGTTTCGCACCAAATCGTAGGCCGCAATGAGGGAAGCGGGGCCGCTCCCCACCAGCGCCACGCGGGCTCCGTCGAGCGCCAGGGGTTGCGGCGTATTGGAGGCTGATTGACGGTGATAATCGGCCGCGAACCGCTCCAGGGACCCGATCGCCACCGGTTGGAGTTTCTTGCCCAGCAGGCAGGCACGCTCGCAGTAAAGCTCATGCTGGCACACACGACCGCAGATGCCCGGAAAAGGACTTTCCTCACTGATCCTATCGAAAGCCCCGGCAAAATCGCCCTGCGCCATCGAGCCGATGAACTCTTTGACATTAATGTGCAACGGGCAGGCTTCAATGCAAGTCGGATTCTTGCACTGCAAGCATCGGAGTGCCTCAACTTGGACCTGCTCGAGCGAAAACCCCAGTGCGACCTCTGCGGGACCACGCAGGCGAACGTCTGGGGGCAGGAGTGGCAGGGGCTGACGAGGCGCTTTGGGGTTCAGCTTCACCCTGGGTTTGTTTTCGGCCGCCGGAGTCGCCGTTTGCTTTGTTTTCTCTGCGTTCAGGATAACCCTCCATCAATCGGTGTCGGATTTCACTCTTGAATCCCTGATGCCTGGAGTTTAGAGCAGCATGGCCAAATTTTGCGCTTGCTCAAACCCCACGGATGTTCTAGCGAGCAATTCTCTTGCCAGCGATGGTCAGCGAGGGATTAGTTTGCGTTGCATTTCGCAACCTAAGACCTTGGCCATTTTGCAGACTCAGGGGGCAAATTCCCAAAACACCTGTCGCCAGGCTCGATGATGTGGCATTTGCAGCACCTCCAGATCCGAAAGGTGGGAAATTGTGCCCAACCATGACCCAGTTTAGGGCTCATTCCGCATACTTCGACTCGGACCCGCAGTCCCTGGCTCTTCCCTACGTGCCACCTAATAACTACCTGTGTTGTCAACAACATTCCCGCTTTAGAGGGCTAAGGCCCTTCGTTTTCATACACATTCCGGCTTCCGTCTCGAGTTTTCCACAGCGGCCCTTTGTTTTCATAGACATTCCCGCGTTGCTCGTTCGTTTTTTAAAGTTACTACGATTGGATCGTACGGGCAGGCAACGACATACTGTCCGTTCGAAAACGAGCCTGGGAGGGGCCACAGTAAGCTCCGTACGCTCATGGCACAACGGCCAAGCATCCTTTCCTAGGCTATCATGTTAAGCATAGCCGGTCAAGCGTCTTTTTCGCGGCCAAAATGCAGGATTCGGGATTCGGGATTCAGGAAATGGGTGCTGTCCTAATTTCGGGTGTAGCGCCGGCTTCCAGCCGGCAAAGTGCCGCCAAGATGGCGGCGCTACGTTCAAATTAGGACAGCACCCACTGCGGAATAAGATTGCATCTCTATTAGCATGGTAATATAGGCACGCAGACTTCGGCCATTGGCAAGCCATCGAACTGGTTCTGTCAAAAGTTCTATGAAAGAGCCATGAGAGGCGAGCAGGGCAAGAGGCGGGAGGGCACCGCGGGAAGAG
>JBAVYG010000301.1:0-4037 GCA_049698675.1 Terriglobia bacterium | reverse complement strand
ACAAACGATTGCGATATGAGCCTGGGGGTACGTCAACCTGAGGTTGGCAAAAAGTGGGGTCAGCAACACAAGATCGCCGAGGTGCGAAAGGCCAATGCACAACACCCGCCGGGGGCGGCGACCATCTGTATGCGGTGAGAAAGCACAGAAGACCCGATTGACCCCCCTCAGAGCGCCGAGAACTGCTCGCGCCGCTGTACGGGACAATGACATCATGCCTTAGTCACTAACCCTTCCGGTGGAACCACAAATCGAAGTAGCCACTTTGCCCGCGGCGTACATAGTTTTCAATAAACGCCTGCCGGAACGAAGCGGGAAACGTACTAACGTCTTTGAAGGGAACTTCCCCTCTAGGGATAAGCCAAAGACTCCGTCGTCCCGACCGCAGCGCCTCAAGGGTTGCCGCGGGCATGGGAAGCCCACCCTCTTGCATGTCCATAAGAGCCGGCGCGTCGACCAGATAGGGTTGGTTCCGGAATACGAGCTCTGTCCTGTTGAACGTCAAGGGATACGAAACGCTCTTCATAATGTCGGTATCTCCATACCCCATCATGATGTCGCAGTGGGGATACCTTTGTTCTAAGTTCCTCAGATCGTCAACGACGGATTTTGCCTCACGGTTCCTGGAAAGACTACCCTGGATCACCAATCGCGCGCCGCACGCCCCGTACAGCAGAAGCGCCAGGGTGAAGGAAATAAGCGCACTCCAAGCGAGCCTGGGCATGCCCCGATCCCACATGGCCTGAACGCGGTGAGATGTTTCAAGTTTGCCCAAGAGAAACGCCACCAGGGGAATGAACGGCAGCAGGTGATGAGGACCATTACCGGGTTTGCTAGCCGCCACCAAGATCAAGAGCGAAGCCAGAGCAGAGCCACCAACAAAGAATTTGTTCCGGTTGAGAGCACGCCGGCAGTCCTGCCGTGAGGAGGCGAACCAACAAGCCATCAAAACCACCAGCGGCAGCACGTAGAACCCGCCAATTTCCAATGTGTGAGCGCCCTCGCGCCAGTCAAGGCCGTGCCTGGCCGCGTTTCTGAGCCACTCGCAGTAGTTAAGAAGCGATATACGCCTGAACAGCGCAAAGGGCAGAACCGCTGTGACTGCGCTGGTCACAAATGTCCGGGCCAAAGCCTGAACCCGGTTCCGCTGGTAAAGAAAGCCAAGGTAAGGCAGAAAGTAAGCGAAGGCGTGAAGCTTTAGATTGACGCCTACGCCCAGTGCCAACCCGCATAACAAGGGCGCCACCCACAAATTCTGCAGAGTGCATGCGAAAAGAGCAACAGCGCTACAAAGCACCAGGAAAGAATCTGGGCGAGGGAAGAATGTGTAATTGTTAAAGAGAAGGCAGGCTGCACAGAAGTAGAAAATCGCCGTGAATAAGCCATTTCTTGAAGCGGAACGACCCAGGCTGAGGCGGACCAATATCAGGCTCACTAAAGGACACACGACGCCCGGTAGCTTGGCAGCGCGCACGCTTCCACCAAACAGCCGCAGACTGGCGGCGTTTGCCAGGAACGAGGCTGGCCCATACAGCATTGAGTATCTTGGTGCCGCGTCTACGCTGTGGTAAATGGCATGACCTTTCCTAAAAAGCCAAGCAATGGCGACCACCGTGGGTTCAGCGTGATCCAGCCAGCCCGCGGAGAGCCAGTAGGTGAGGATGGCCAAAACAAAAAGCGGAAACATTACGAGCAGAGCCAATCCAGCCAACAATTCATAGTATCGCTGCATTCTGGGTGGTTGGACCCTCCAGCCGAAGAGGAGCGTTACCAACAAGAAAAGAACCGGGAAAACGAGCCGGTAGTGACTGCACAATATGCCCGTAAGAGTATCTACTTTCGTAGCGTCCTTAGGCTCAACACAGTTGCGATATTTGCACGTTTCAGACGGTTAGCCAGCCGTTTGTATCACTCTTCGCGCCAACCGGCGAATTCCCCGCCAGGGGATCCGTATCGCCGATGCCGGGCAGGTTATGATAGCCCTCGTCATCGCCGCACAAGCGCTCGCGACGTTCCCTCGCCGACAATAAGCGCGCGCCGCGGTGAACCATGTCTCAGCCGCAACCGAGTCTCGGACACACTTCGACTCGGCCAACACCTCGAGCATCTCATGGACAAGCGGAAGAATCGACGTGCCCGTGTTTGCCCGCAGCGAGTTGAGCACACGGGTGTAATAAGATGCGAGGAGCTGGTTCTCCACCTCTTCTTCAGTGACGCCCAATTCGGCTAATAGTTCGGGAGTGATGGAGTCAACTGAATTCAGCGGGTCGGCTCTGCCTTGACTCCTAATCGTCGCCGACGCCCGCGCAACGCAGTGCCCGAGGCTGAGCTGCTTCAGCTTCCGAGACCCAATTTGGCCGGTGTGAAGCCTGTAACACGCGACCACATCCCGGAGCTTCGCCGCCCGACCGCGCTCCATCATTCTCTGCCACAAGTCGTAGTCTTCGGCGGTATCGGCAAAGGCCCTTCTATACCCCCCCACGGCACGGAAGGCATCCACGCGCATTGTGACGGTGCTTACACAGAAGGGACTACCCGTCCGAAGGGCGCTTCTAACCTCCCGATCACCCGCCAGCCCCGCCACGGTCCCTAACCGGCGGCCCGCTTCGTCTATTAATTCATGTGCCCCGCCCAAGATCGCGACCTGGGGGTGTCTATCCAGATAGTGCACTTGCCGCGCCAAACGATCCGGCAAGGCAACGTCGTCCGCGTCCAATAAGGCGAGGTATTTGCCGCGCGCTCGGAAGCAGCACGCGTTTCGCGCTTCCGACAGGTTGCAGTGGGGTATGACATGGAACTGAATACGTTTGTCTTTTTCCTGATAGCGTCTGATGATCGACGGCGATCCGTCGGTTGAGCCAAAGTCGACAATGATGAATTCAAAGTCTCGAAATGTCTGGTTGAGGATGCTCTCGATCGCTTCCGCCAAAAAGCGCTTGACGTTGCACACAACCGTAGCTACCGAGACTAGAGGTGTTTCCATGTGCCGTCCGATTGTTGGTGGAGTACCTAAACTCGCCGTGCGTCACTCTCGACGCGTGTTCGTGGGCGCAGCCCGAGGCGGTGCCGCACCGCAGAAGTTCGATTAATAAACAGCTCATAGAGGAAGTTCCTGGTCTTGAACGCGGGTTTCCGAAGGAAGAGGCGGCTGACTTTGCCCTTCGGTGTAAGCTCGTGCGTCGCGTCGACCAGCGTGTACCGGAGGAAGCCTTCTTCACCGTACAAACGTCGATTCTTCTCTGCCTCCTGTCCCCTCAGCACCCAGTCCAAGCCTCCCTTAACGTGGCTGTAGTCATGATTCTGGTGGATCGCCTGGGCGACTCTGGTGACATCGACAACCGGGATTCTATTGAGGCGCGCCGCTTTGATAAACCAATGATCAAACCACGCCCTCCCAATGGAGAAGGGGGGCACGTCCCGGTATGTTTCCCTGGGGAACACGAACACGTCAATCGAATTATTGCTTCCGGCTGCTCCTCCCGCAATCAGCTCTTTCTTGTGGAGCCCGCTCCATTCCTCGAAGTTGATGCGCTGACTGACGTTGACATTCAGTCTTCTCGCGACCACGAGGAACCGGTCCATCTGGCGCACGACACTTTGAAGGGCATAACTCCACTCTTCAAGCAGAAGTATATCTGCGTTGACGTAGCATAAGAGCTTGTTGACGGACCTTCGGCGAGCCGTTTCAATGATGTCGCTCAACAATGGCGTCCCGTGTTCGTTGCAGGCAGGATTGGGAATGTGGCAAATACCCAACTCCGAGGCGATCGTGGCCGTGCCCTCTTCGTTTCCGAACAGAATAAGCTGCGGCCTGGGGCGGAGGGCGAGCCAGCTACGGATTGCGTTGTTCTGGATGACGTCAAAATGACCTTTGAAGGCCCTCGGGCTAGTGGCTATTGTTATCATGCGATGTTGCTGTGTGGCTTCACAAACTTCTCACCACAGAGACACAGAGAATTCAAAAAAGGCTCTTCCTGAATCCTGAGTCCTGAATCCTGTTTTTCAGTGCCTCTGAGCCTCAACGATCTCCTCGAGAG
>JBAVYG010000300.1:0-2257 GCA_049698675.1 Terriglobia bacterium | reverse complement strand
ATTCCCGCTTTCGCGGGAATGACCGCGGCCTGGAGCGCCCGTGTCTCGCAAATGACACCACTACCCCAGGCTGCCTTGACCCCAGCTAGGGCTCTTCAGGGTCGGACAGGACCGCCAGGAATAGAGCCGCCAGGGGGGATTGATGCCTTGCCCTCACAGCGGCTGTCGCTTTGCGAGTGGGCGACCGCCTCATCGCAGGTGGGATAGATTGGGAATATGCTGGTGAAACCGGCGATGTTGATAATCTCATGGACATAATCACTGAGCGCGGCCAGGGCGACCTTTCCACTGGTCTTCTGCAAATTTCTTGCCACCGCTATCAGTACCCGCAGACCGGCACTGCTGATATAAGTCAGCTCTGAGAAATCGAACACGAGACGTCGTTCACCCTGATCCATGAGGTTCATGAGCCTCTTCTCAACACTGGGGGATGTCTCGGCGTCTAACCTGCCGCGCAGGCCGATGATTTTAACCTCGCCTCTTTTCTCCTCTTTAATTTCCATCTGACCTCCCCTTGGCGATATGCGACCGTGAATGCAAGCCAAGTCTACCGGTTGCCATCATAAGCGCAGGATATCACGTTGGCAATGATTTCCTCGAGAACGAGGTTGAGCTCGAACAGAGGCTTCTCGGACAGGCCGCAATGTTCCCCGAAGAGTTTCAATTCACGGCCTGGCCTTTCGATCTCGGAGAGGTGATTCTTCTTTCTGTGAACCAATCCACGCATTAATTCTTGTTTCGAGCACCTCGAGGGGGAGCGGTCCGTCCGCGAGCACGGCATCGTGAAAGGCGCGAATATCGAATTTGTCGCCGAGGGAGTCCCGGGCGCTTTCGCGCAGTTCGAGAATTTTCATCTGACCGAGCTTATAAGCCAGCGCCTGCCCGGGCCACGCGATGTAGCGGTCCACTTCGGTCTGGATGTTGGGTTCATCCATGGCGGTGTGCTGGCGGAAGAAGTCCACCATTTGCTGGCGCGACCAGTGCTTGTAGTGCACACCTGTATCCACAACCAGGCGAACAGAACGCCACATCTCATTCTCCAACCGTCCATATTCGCTATAGGGATCCTGGTAGAAACCGGCTTCTTTGCCCAATCGCTCCGCGTAAAACGCCCAACCTTCGGAATACGCATTGTAAGAAGCAAATCTGCGGAAGGGCGGAAGGTTAGGCAGTTCCTGCGCGATGGAGAACTGGAGATGATGGCCAGGTATGCCCTCATGATAGGCAATCGCTTCCACATTGAGCAGGAGCCGATGCTGGGGATTATATTCATTGACGTTGATGCGGCCAGGGCGAGAATCGTCAGCGGTTCCGGGTGAGTAATCGGCAGGAACGGCATCAGGAGCGCGAAACGCCTCCATGGGAATTACTTCCAGTTTGTTCTTCGGCAAACGAGAGAAAAGTTGCGGAAGCTTGGCATACATCTGGTCGGTGTAATGTTGGTACAGGCCGAGCAGTTGCTGGCCGGAGCTCGCATAGAGATGGGGATCGTTCCGGATGTGCTGGTTAAAACTCGCCAAGTCGCTGAAGCCCTGCTGGTGAGCAATCTTGAGCATCTCGGTCTCGATTTCAGCCACTTGTTTGAGCCCCAGCTCGTGGATGACTTCCGGGCCTAAATCGGTAGTGGTCATTTGCCGGATGTCGAAGCGATAACGGGCGTCACCCTCCGGCAATGCCCAAATGCCAACTTCCGTGCCTCCCTTAGGAGCGTATTGGGTGCGTACAAAGGCGGCAAAACTCGCGTACGCAGGCGCCACTTCATTCTCCACCGCGGCGAGGATGGCATCGTGCAGGCGCTTCTGCTCAGCCTCCGAAATGCCCGCGGGGAACTTGGACACAGGCTGCGTGAAGGGGCTGTCGTGCGGAGACTTGTCAGCGATATCCTGTGCCTGGAGGGCGACCTTCTCCAGCAGATACCGCGGTGGAATCAGACCGTCACCCAGGCCGAGCTGCATATCCGCTACGATCTGTTCGAAGATATGCGGGAGCTGGTGCAGGCGCGAGAGATAGTCTTCATAATCCTTCACCGAGCGAAAGGGCGTTGTGGAGGGCAGAGCTGCATAGGTCAGATGGATTCCGTTCATCTGGTCGACAGGCATTTCCCAGTCTTTGAACCTGGATGATTCGATCTGCTCGCGCAAGCTGCGTACCAGGAGAATCTTATTCAACTGTTCTTGCTCTGGGAAACCGGTGGTGTCGATAGAGTCGATGCTCCGCAGCGTCTGTTTGGCATGCTCCAGGTCCTCGGCGAAGAATT
>JBAVYG010000299.1:0-3524 GCA_049698675.1 Terriglobia bacterium | reverse complement strand
CAATAAAAGCAATGCGATCTCGGATCTCGTGGAATGTGCCGCTCAGCAGAGAGTCAGCCTTGTCTCTGTCACCCGGACCGGCAACAAGAAAAATCCGACTATTCCATAGGTCGTAGGCATGTTTGAGTTTTGCGAGAGCATGGTAAATATCGCCGCCGACTTGGATCTCAAATACGTAAGTCGGCACTGATTTTTCGACTCTCCTCCAAACCACGTCCAATCTTGTCGTTTCCATTGGGTATTCAACTTCGGCTAGAAACTTCTGAATTCTTCCCATCTCCGCTATTTTCGATTTAAGTTCTTCATGCAAGCCTGTCATATCACCTTTCTCGCGGACCGGCTGTGCAATGAACGCCTCGAAGGCTTCTAGCGCTACGTCTCGCGCTTTGTCTTTCAGGGGCTGGAATCCCGCTTGCACAATTGCGCGAAGGGAATCAATCTCGAGCCTCGAAGTCTCCCATTCGGTGGGCGGGAAGCAAAACTCGACATCGAATTCGAACCTCAGCGGCCAGAGGACCTCGCCCTTTTGAATCTCTACAGGCCAGAGCGGCTTGTCCTGCTTGAATTTTGTACTCACTCTGCCCAGCCCAATGGCACCACCGACGGGTCTGGTTACGTAAAACACTAATCCATCGCCCTCGGTAACTCACTCCCACCAGCGCTTTTTTGTGGCTTGCAAGCCCCAGACGTTTCCATTTTCGAAGGCGACTTGCCAATGCTCTGGGCTTCCAACTACTAACCAATATTGCGATGCTGGACCTTCCTTTTTCACGAATCAACCTCCAACGCCATCTTGAATAGAACCGGCCCTGCGACCAAAAACGCGAGGCGGCATTATCCCACACTTCAGACGCATGGCCACGGCTTGGTCTGGAATCTGCCGACCGTTGCCCTGGTACGAGCCACAAATATTGGAATTAGGGTGATTGCGCTTCTGCGTGGGCTCCTAAGGCTGATGGTGAGAGCTTGGTATAACGCACAAATCGCAAGAAACGCGAGCCGTGCGCCATCCGCGAATACAGAAGCTGTCATATCATTGTTGGAGACAGCCAACCCTGGTCTTTCAGAACCTGCCATGCTAGACGAATTTGCTTGTCTTCAAACACCCGTTTTCGCTGGCTCCAGCCATACGTTTTTTCGATGGCTTGATCCGCGGAACGAGCCCCCTCACGCGCGAAGACCCAATGCACTGTAGCTAACAGTTCCATCCCATAGGGAGTCTCGAATCCGTGTATCAAACGAGACACACGGTCGAAGCGCGCCCGTGTGTCCGGGTGTGCGGCGATGGAGCCCTCCGCCCAACCCGCGATCCCTGGCAGGAGTTCAATGGGCCTTTCGGGCTTATCGTCGGCATCGCCATAACCAGTAATGAAGTGGCCTTCAATCAAGCTGAGCAGGTGACGGAGGTTCGTAGCGTACGGTCCATACGTCGCTTTCTCGTACCTGAGATTAAGGCGCTCGCCCGCTTCCTGCATGAAGTACATCAACTTGTGAATTTCAAGGAGAGACACGAATGGGTCCAAGACTGCCGCAAGATACCGAACTATTAATTCTATTAGGACGGCCCTTCCGGGCGTCATGCGCGGGACACGACGCTCTTTGGCCATCTTCTCTGCTGCCGGAGCGCCTACCGGCTCAAATAAGAGCACGCGGACGCCATGTAATTCACGAAGCGCTTGGATAATGCGAGGCCGCACCACATTCCAATCCAGCCCGCCCAGACCACAGCCCAAAGGGGGCACAGCTAACGACCGAATTCTGCGCGCCTGAATCTCTTTCACCAGCGCACCCAGACCTGCATCGATATCCTTAAGGCTGCTCTTGCCCTTCCAGTGTCGTTTCGTGGGAAAGTTAATAATGAACCGTGGTCCCGCGAGCAGCCCGGTCTCGTAAACCAACATGTTTCCTGGGTGCACATCTCCACGCTTGCAGGCTGCTTCGTAAGCCTTAAAGTTTTCGGGAAACGCTTTGCGAAACTGAAGGGCGATGCCCCTACCCATGATGCCGACGCAATTCACGGTGTTCACAAGTGCGTCAGCCTCCGCCAGCAATATGTCGCCCTGTTTTAGCTCGACCATGATCTGCCGTTACCTCAATAGTACCACGCCGCCTTTATCGCCACTTCAGGTTGATGCTGCGCCCCACTGATAATACTCGCCACCTGTTTCTCAACTTCGGCGTCGATCACACCGATGAGTTCAATCAATTTCCATGGAAAAGACTTTTCAATCAAGAACTCCGCTTGTTTGCTTTCCTTTACATCGGGATCGCGCCAGTCAGTTGCCGCGATCGCTTCCCACTCTAGCGCGTCGAGTAATGCTGGGTCATCGTAAAAATCTGAATAGCGAGCGCCGGCATTGCCTTTGCTGAAAGCCCAACGACTGCGTTCGGTCTTGGCCCACTTTAACACATCGTGAAGGTCCGCCTGAAGATGGACAATCGGCCGTTGCCCTCCGTGATATGCCAGATCGGGATGGTTGTCCTTATACAGGATGTAGAGCATTACGGAACGAGGGCAGAAGTAAAATGGAACATAGTCGCCGACTCTCGTCCCCGGATGGCAGTGCACTTCTAATTCTTCGAGGCGGCGGCGCTTGATTTCGCTCATTCCAACGACGGTGCAATCCATTACCTGGCGTATCCGTTCGGCATCCGACCAGAGCACATCATCGACGATCTTCGACAGATTGCTTACATGCGTGATGTGGTATATCTTCGGGTTCCGGGGGACCGATGACATGGTTTTCCCATCTGGAGAATATCATAGGGAGCTCTTGCAAGTCGCTACGCTGTATCTCATGCCCAAATTTCGTATCATCGGGAAACCCGCGAACCGAGAAAAGACGGATCCGTGCTACGCACCCGCTGTCGTGTTCGGGCCTTCCTTGGCCTTCCACCGCTTCCACTCAGTTTAGAGCCGTAAGTGGTCCTCAGACTGCGTAGCTTCCGCTAAACCCGCGTTTCACTGCGATCCATCCGGGGTCGAATCCCGTCAAGTTCTCTATCTGATCCCACCCAAGCGCGCAGATGCCGTCACCGCCGCACACGAGGGCAACTACGAGTCGTTGGTAAGATCCTATGAGAGAGGCAGTACGGTTTAGCTCCTCTTGCGTGAACGTGAATCTCCATGGAGACCTTGGTCTCGTGGTGTATTTTACAAGGAAGAAAATATTGCCGTTCACTATGAACCCCCACTCGTGCTTGCGTATGCCAACGTAGCGGGGGTCACCGATCACTTGCAGAACCTCGACGCCTTGGTAGTAGTCTTGCTTGTAAATCATTAGGTAACCTTTATCTTAAGCGATTATATCAGAACGCCTCGAAAGAGAAACTAGGGAGGGCACATACTCCGAATGATTTCGTGGATCGGACCGTACCCCCTCCTAACCCAAGAGGGGAGTCCTTGCTGAGCCGTGTTGACGCTAGCCCGCATTTCTCATTAAAGAATTGAAAAAGGCTGTCTCTTCTGGCATAAGCGTTTTGTGTGAAATCACTTGCGCCAGAGAAGGGAGACAGCCTTATGA
>JBAVYG010000298.1:0-2750 GCA_049698675.1 Terriglobia bacterium | reverse complement strand
CCTCCCCCAGGGCTTACGCCCTGGGCTACAATCTTCCGCCCCTAACGGGGCTGCGAAAAGACCGCCCGCAGGAGAAAGACTTTGTAAGCGAACTTCTGATTCAGGACAGTAGAAGGATCTCGGCACTTCGCAAGTAGAATCCACTGGCCGTCGTTGCAAGCAAACTGGGGGGATGCTTCGTCCGCCCAAGGCCGACGTCCTCAGCATGACATGGGATTTGTTGGGGGCCGAAAAGCCTGGATTGTCTTCGCGGCAACAATCCCCGTCGCCGCATCTTATCCGCCCATGTTGACCCTGACACTCACCACCGCCCCACTGCTTACCGTGAAGGTGCCTTCATAAGGCTCCCACCCCGGACGCCTGACCGTATATTTGTGGCTTCCGGCGGCCACGGTAACTCGCACCGGGCTGGGCCCTATCAACTTCCCATCTATCAACACGTCCAAGCCGGGTGGCGTGGTCGTGACAGCGACGTCTCCCTTCGCCGCTGAAAGCTGGGCGTTGGCCGTGGTGGTTTTCCCCCCTTCGATGGTTACGGACTGCTGGTAATCACCGTACCCCTCTTTTGAAACGACCACTTGGTGAGTGCCGGCAGGGCGGTTGATCGTGGACGAGTAAGGGGTGACCCAATCAGGCTCGCTGCTCCCATCTACCGAAATCTTGGCCCCAGCGACATTCGCCGTGATCAGCAATTTGCCCATCTCGGGGGTCGCGCCAAGCCCTCCACCACGGGCAAAGGGAAGGGAGGTGGCGCCAGGCCTTCCGCCACGGGCAGAAGCAAGCGGAGTAGCCCCAGGTCCTCGGCCACGGGCAGAGAGAAGGGGGGTGGGGCCAGGCCCTCCGCCACCGGGAGAGCGAACGGGGATCAGCCCAGATGTTCTGCTCTCTTTCGCGGAAGGCTTCCCTTTGCCCGCAGCGGGTTTTTCCGCCAGGGGTTTGCTCGGCGGTTCGGGCGCTTGCGCAAGAAGGCTGGCGTTGACACTGTCAGTCTTCCCGCCCTCGATGGTTACCGCCTGCTGGTAATTATCGTAGCCCTCTTTCGAAACCAGCACTTGGTGAGAACCGGTCGAAAGATCGGGAATAGTGCATGGTGTGACCCAATTAGGCCCGCTCTGACCATCGACTGAAATCCACGCGCCAGGAATGTTCGACTCGACGTGCAATTGCCCGACCAGAGGGCTGGCTACCTGCGGCTTCCCTTTATGGAGATAGAAGTACCCTGCTCCCCCGAGGATCCCCAGGATTACAACGCCAAACAGCGCAATGAGGATCCAAACCACCCGCAAAGCATGCGGCATTTGGTAGGCCGGCGCCGGCGCTATGACCTGTACTGGCACTTGTCCGGGGGAAGGTCGTTGAATAGGCGCTATCCGAGCCGGTTCTGCCGGGGCGACGGGCGGCGTTGGACTCTCGACAGGTGTTGCCGCCCCACGCTCCATGTCGGTGCTTTGCACGGGCGGAGCCTTGAGAATCATGGTGGCGGAGGGCGTCACCGGTCCCCCCAGGTACTTGTAATTCTTCAGATCATCCGCCAACTCCCGGCAAGTCTGGTAGCGCTCGTCGGGACTCTTAGCCAGGGCCTTGCAAATCACGTAGCTTAGACCCGGATGAATCGAGGCATCCAGTTCACGAGGCGGAATGGGGTCTTCGTTAATGATCTTATAAATGACGGTGGTAATGTTCTGTCCGGCGAACGGCATTTCGCCCGTCACCAGGTCGTAAAGAATGATGCCCAACGAAAAGATATCGGAACGGCCGTCAATCTGGCGTCCCTTGACCTGCTCGGGCGACATGTAATTGGGCGTGCCCAGGACTTGCCCGGCTTGCGTCATCCCCATAGACACCATCTTGGCTATGCCGAAGTCGGTCACTTTAACTAAACCATTAGCAAGGACCATGATGTTGGCAGGCTTGATATCACGGTGAACGATGCCGTTCTGGTGGGCGTGGTCCAGCGCACTGCACACCTGGCCGTACAGGGGGATGATGGTTTCGATCGGAAGGATATTCTGACCCTCGACCAGCTTCTCCAGCGATTTCCCTTCCAGGTATTCCATGATCAAGTAGAGGATGCCACTGTCTTCACCGTAATCGAAGACGCTAACGATGTTGGGGTGGTTCAGCACCCCGGCCGCTCGGGCCTCGCGCTGAAACCGGGCTTTGTACTCCCCGAACTCTTGCGACGTAAGACCCTCGGTAAGCATGGTCTTGATCGCAACCCTGCGCCCGATGACCGGGTCAAAACCCTCATAAACCACACCCATGGAGCCGCGTCCCAGCTCTCGTACAACCTCGTATCGGCCTGCCTTGGTCAGTGCGTCGGCCATATGACCCTCACATCCTTCCGCTTGGCGCTTCTGCACGAAGTCGTTGAGTAGACACTAATTCCTTGCCGTGTTCAGACCAGCAGCCCAAGGGAACATCTCACCTTCGAAGCTCCCCACATGCAGCCAAGCCTAACGCAACAGGATATTGGTGTCAAGGCGTCGTCTAGAGTCGTCTAGCAGGCTGATGAAAAAGGCGCCGCGACGCCATTTGTAGCGCCGGCATCTTGCCGGCCTTTGATGAACCTAAAGGAATTGCCGGCTGGAAGCCGGCGCTACAGAAGCGCCCCAAAGACTTTTTCATCAGCCTGCTAGTAATACTGGGTTAAGTTGTTCAAGAGCTGTCCAGTTTAGGAAATCGCATGTGGCACCACGGGCAAAAGCCGCCGAGCCTAATCAGAATTTGCTGCAGCCTCCTCCGCACTT
>JBAVYG010000297.1:0-9028 GCA_049698675.1 Terriglobia bacterium | reverse complement strand
CGACCACCGGCTAATGACTCCAACTGGTCGTCAAGCCCGAGAAAGAACTATTTTCAGAGCAGAGACCGATCAACCACCAGGCATGTTCCGAAACGGCTGGCAGCGGTTTCGGAACGTGAAGCAGCTGAGATTGATTTGTGCGGGGATTATCCGAGTTTGTGGAAGTTCTGGCACCTGTAGGGGCAAAGGGCTATTTTCAGGGAATGGAATTCCGAGCGGCCAGGGGGCCTGGAAGGGAGTTGAGCTGTCAAAGAACGAGGGCAACAGATCCTTGGATCGTGCCTTGGGCGAGGTCAACTGCTATCGAGGCGTGGAGGAGAGGCCAAGCTAAGGCGCAAGAGTCGAAGGAACTCCATGGCGGTGCGAACCCGGTGCGTGCCCCAGTGGAGATAGCGCATACGGTAGAGTCTCTCGATGGTCAAAGCGAAACACGTAATTAGCCAGACCAGCAGCAAGCTCTGGGGATGGTGGTGGCAGATATGTTCCAGCCCGTAGCGACTCTTGGCGTCATTGAAGCCTTGATTGTCAATCTCCCAGCGACTCTTCGCCAAGCGGAACAGGGAGCGACTACTCAGGCGAGGGGTGGGGAAATCCGTTAACCAGAAGGCCTGGGAGAGGCTTCCATTGGGTTTGTACTGGCGGTAAAAAAGCACTCGCACGGTCGGCCAGTACCCCGCTTTGGGGAGAAAAGAAAGTGGTTTTGCGCCAGACACCGCGTGCGGTGACTCCCTTCGGGGGGCTGAGTGTGTTTATCGAGTTTCTGGGGAAGATTGGATTCGCACAACAGCTCCGCAAGCATCTACCGATCCACCTGAAGTCTCCGAATGCGATCGACCCGGCGCAGACGTTGACGGCATTTCTAATTTCGGTGGTGGCGGGGGCTCGGCGCTTTGCCCACACCGCGCTGCTGCGGGCGGATCGAGCGTTGCACACGCTGCTGGGGATGAAGCGTTTTCCCAGCGATGACACGATTCGCAATCTGTTTAAGCGATTTCGGCAGGGGCTGGTGGTGCAGTTCTACGAGCCGCTGTGGGCGTGGCAACTGGCGAGGCTGCCACAGCGCGCCGGCGGCTAAAGTCTGGACTTGGACTCGACCGTGTTCGAGCGCTATGGGAAGCAGGAAGGGGTGAAGAAGGGCTACAACCCGCGCAAGCCCGGGCGGGGTTCGCACCATCCGCTGTTGGCGGTGCTGGGAGAAGCCTACTTCATTTTGCACGGTTGGTTGCGCAGCGGCAACACCCGCTCGGACAGCGGGGTGGTGGAGTTTCTCAAGGAGGCGCTGGCGAAACTCGGCAGCCTGGAGCGGATTCGCCGGGTGCGAGCGGACTCGGGATTTTTTGCGCAAGAGTTGTTGCAATATTTGGAGAAACGGAAGCTGGATTACATCGTGGTGGCGAAGTTGACGCGCTGGTTAAGACGAGAGGCGGCGGGGGTGAAGGAGTGGCGCGCACTGGACGCCACCTACGCGGTGGGAGAGTTTCGGTTGCAGCTTTGGGGATGGGACCGGGAGCGACGTTTTGTGGTGGTGCGGGAGCAGATTGAGGAGCGGAAGTCTTCTCTGGGCCGTAAGTTAATCGAAGTCCCCGGCTACACGTTTCGAGTGTTTGTGACCAGCCTGGAGGACCTGCCTGAAGAGATTTGGCGGGACTACAATCAGCGGGCCTGCGTGGAGCAACTCATTGAGGAACTGAAGTCGGATCTGGCTGCCGACGATTTCTGCCTGCAGGAGTTCTTCGCCACCGAGGCGGCTTTTCTGAGCATTCTGATGCTCTTCAACCTGCTGGGAGAATTCCAACGAGCCACCGCAATGACCGGTTATCGACAACCGGCCAGCTTGCGGGTGCAGGTGTTCTTATGCGGAGCCATCTTGGGCCGTGCGGGCCACCAGGCGGTGCTTCACTTGTCGGCCGCCTGGGGAGGTTTAGAACAACGTAACCCGCTGCTCGACAAGCTCTTGCAATATGAAATTTCAACTTCGCCGAAGTTGGTTTTTCAACCGCCCGCGGGAGGATAAATCGCCGCCCTCAGACCTCAGTCACACGGCAAAATCAAAGTCCAACTTCGGAATTCGGGATTAACGACCCTGTTCGCTTTCAAAAGTCGATCCGTGTTACGGTGGAGCACGGGCATGCCAACAATTTTCGGAATGACTACACCTTGACCGCCTTCCGAAATCTTGTTGCGGTGCTGCTGTTAATGCGGCGAGCGGCTATCTTGCAGGGTGGTTGCAGCTCAGCCTTTCAAGGCCGAGGTATCACCATGAAAAGGAGTTTGCAATGCGGGGCTCGGGAGCCGTGCGGGGCGAAACTGGGCGCGTAACAGCCAGCGGTAGCGGATCGATACCAACCAGAGCAACATTCAAGCCGGTCCTGTCGTTGTGGGCGCTTGTGGCGTTCGGCCTTATGTTTGTGGGTCCCACCGCGCCATACGTTTTTTATGGTATTGGCGCGGTGTTATCGCGCGGGCATTTCGCACTGGTGTATCTCATCGCGCTTGCGGCTGTGAGTTTTACGGGAATGAGCTATGCACGGATGGCGGCGGCGTATCCGGAAGCCGGGTCTACGTATGCCTACGTTTCGAGGTCATTGAATTCGGTGCTAGGTTACCTTGCTGGCTGGGCAATGATTCTCGATTACGTCCTGATGCCGATGCTCTGTGTAATTATCCTGGGCGTCACTGCGAAAAAACTGCTGCCCGGTACGCCTTACGCCTTTTGGGTCGTTTTGGGCGCCGGAACCCTCACTGCCATTAATCTCTGCGGCATTGAAATGACTGCACGCACCACGATGATTCTCAATGTGCTTCTAATGTGTCTCGTCGCGTGGTTTGTGGTGGCTGCGGCGCGTGCAATCGCCGGCGGTGTAGGTGTGGGGCACATCCTCTTGCTTGAGCCGTTTTACCATCGCCGGACTTTTTCTCTCCGCACGATCATGGCCGCTTCGCCGATTGCCGTCATGTCGTTTCTCGGCTTTGACGGGATTACGACGTTGGCGGAGGACGCAAAGAACCCCGAAAAGAACATCGGACGTGCCATTGCGCTGGTCTGCTCTTTGGCAGGTGTGTTGTTCATACTGGAAAGCTACTTGGGCCAGTTGGCCTGGCCTGACTACTCAACGTTTTCGCCGGTGGAGACCGCGTTTACGGACATTAGCCGGCTTGTCGGCGGCCAGAGCCTTTTCGTAATCACAGTTTTATCTATTATCGCTCAAGTCTGGACCGCAGCCATTACCGCCCAAGCCAGTGCTTCGCGGCTGCTGTTTGGAATGGCGCGAGATGGCAAGTTGCCTTACGCTATCTTTGGCTATATACACCCGAAGTTGCGGACCCCCATTTACAGCGTCCTGCTGATGGGGGGCATTGCGCTGATTGGTGCGCTGACGCTCAATTTGGACGAAGCCGCGCAGTTGGTGAATTTTGAGCATGCTTGGGGTTTATGGGCGTCAACGCCGCCACGATCGGCCACTACTACTTTCGCTTGCGGCAGCGGAGTGTCAGACAGCTCTGGTCGAACGTGATATGTCCTGGCCTTGGTCTGATAATTTGTCTTTACGTCTGGCTGAGCATCTCACGCGGGGCGGTGCACCTGGGTATAGCGTGGACGGCTGTGGGTATACTGTATTTGACATTCCTAACGCGCGGGTTCAGGCGGAAGTTGGCTGTTGGTGTACACTCAAGTTGAGTCCAAGAGGAACGTCAGTTTCCGCAGAACTTCAACTCAGGAGCTGGGGGGCAGTGACAGTCGTGCGAGTGCGTGCAACTGCTCCAGGATGTTGGGGTACAGGGCGCGGTAGATCTCGAACAGTTCGCGATAGCGAGCGTTCCGTCCGGGGTCGGGCAGCGTGGGCGTGCTGAATCGGACCAGTGATTTGATATGGTCCCAGTTAGCGACAACGCCGGTTCCAACCGCGGCCGCAAACGCGGCTCCCAAGGCTGAACCGGAGAGGTGACAAGCACATTCTACGGGGCGGTTCAGAACGTCAGCGAGAATCTGGCGCCAAAGAGCAGACCGCGCTCCGCCACCGGTAAGACGCACACATTCGGGGCACAAGCCCAGGTCGCGCAGCACCTCTAAGTGTTGCAACACTGCAAAGCCCACTCCTTCGAGTAATGCTCGGAACAGGTGGCCTCGAGTATGGCCGAGATGGAGTCCGGCAAAGACCCCCCTCGCAAGAGGGTCGTTGATCGGTGTCTTTTCGCCGAGGAAATAGGGGAGTGCCACAAGGCCCCCAGCGCCGATGCCAACCGCAGCAGCCTCTCGGTCTAGCGCTTCGAGGTCAGTGCCGGCTGCGAGTTCCCTCTGAAACCACCTGAGCAGACTGCCGGTTGTGGCCATGCAACCATTGGGCACGAATACGCCTGGAATTAAGTGGAAGTCGAGGTAGAGCCGCTCATCGATGATTGGAGCTGAAGACGCCACGAGGACGTTCCCTGCGCCGCCCAGTTCCACCACGAGGTCACCGGGGCCGAATAGGCCAACCGAAAAGGCGTTCGCCACATGGTCGGCACACCCGGCTACCACAGCTGTTCCTGCGAGTTCAGGAAATTCGGAGGCCTGAACCTCACCGACTACTTCGCTCGAGGTTCGCACCGTCCCCAGCCACGAGCGCGCCACGCCGAAAGCTTCGCAGAAATCAGCTGCCCAGTCCCCCATCGTCAAATCGTATAGACCGCTCTCAAGGGCCCAGTTGGCCTCCGCAGCGTTTCCACCCACGAGGCAGCGAACGATAAAATCGTACGACCCGCAAGTTGAATGCGTTCGCGCAATCGTATCGGGCTCGTGACGTTGGAGCCAGAGAACCTTCGGGCCTATCGACTGCTGACTAATGGGTGAACCTGTCCGCCTCAGCACCTCAGGCTTCACGAGGGCGCACTGGGCCTCGGCTATCTCTCCCGCAGCCCTGGCGTCGTTTTGCTGGATGGACGGACGGATCGGCCGACCAGCCTTGTCCAGACAGATTAGTGTTGGTACCATCCCGCTCACGCCCAGCGCTCGAATCGAGGCTGCCTCAACGCCCGCCCTTCTGAGCACCCCCGGCACAAGCCCGCAAATGTTTCCCCACCACTCGACGGGATTCTCTTCCGCCCAACCAGCGCTGGGACTCCGTAGGGTCGACGTAGCCGAAGCCTCGGCCAGCACCCCAACCGCCAAATCCGCTACCGCTAGCTTGGTAGCGGTAGTGCCGACGTCAACACCAAGGACAAGATCAGCCATTCTCGACGAGTATACGCCCATAGCCATGGAGTTTCACCTTTGGTGGGCTGGGGCCTGGCGCATCAGACTTCACGGTTTGAAGTCACGATTTCGCAAAGCGATTACAGCAACCTTAGTGCAGTGCAACCGCTCGCCGTGCCGGCGGTATGTAGCGCGGTCAGTTTTGCAGCCCAACTTGTTTGAAGCGGAGCGGTACTGCTATTACGCCGTGGCCTCGAATCGGGAAGGAGGCGCGGCAGAGGTCATCTGGGAACACCAGGGGCGGGGAAACAGCGAGAACTGGCACAAGGAATTGAAGGTCGGAGTGGGGATGGAGCAGATGCCGTGCGGACAGTTCCAGGCCAATGCCCTCTACTTTGCCATCGGCGTGCTGGCTTACAACCTGGCCCAGTTGCTGAGGTGCCGGGTGCTGCCGGAATGGTACTGCACGGCGACGCCGGCCACGCTGCGCTGGAAGGTGTACCGGTTGGCGGGCAAACTGGTTCGGCACGCGCGCGGACTGATTCTGCAGATCAAAGCCGACACGGAGAAATGGTTGCTGTTACATTGGTGCGCACAATTGGCTGGAACCGGAACCACAGCGCCTCCACCCCTTTGCCGGGAGCGGATCACTTCAAGTCCGGGTTGGGCAGCATCACATCGCGCACCAGCGCGGCGAGATCGGCGCATGCTGCAATAAACTGGCGTAACGTGCGCCGTGTCGGACCGAACGAGTCGAACTCGTTCAGGGTGAGTCCGTCCTCCGTGTAAGCCCGGCGGAAGTCAGAGAATCTCTTCAGTAAATCTTGCACAACACGGGAATCCACCGGCTTGTCAATCCTTGACACGATTTCGACGTCGCTCGAGTTGAAGCGGGTCTGCCAGGCGTAAGGTGGCGAGATCACGACCTCACCGCCAATGAACTCGCTCCAACGCATGTGGTTGCGGAAGGCGGCCGAGAGGAGACGGAGACGATAGCCGCGATCCCGGAAGATCTGGTAGGTCTTCTTGAACACCGCCACGCCGGCCCACTCCAGATAGCCGGGGTCGGTGCTGATGTTCTCCTTCTCCATGACCACCTTCAGCCAGTCATCGAGCCGGCCTACCATGATCGTGCAGACGGGTCCCATCGTCGAAATATCCTTGCCTTCGCTTTCCCGCCGCTTCAGCCCGCGCTCCACTGCCTCAGCCACCGCAACGCACTGCGGCAGGCTGAAGCACACCGTGGCATTGACGCTGATTCCGCGATACGTTCCTTCCTCAATGGCCGGGATTCCAGCTCGGGTGACCGGCACTTTGACAATCATGTTCGGCGCCAGTTGGTTGAAGTGTGCGGCCTGCTCGACGATGGCCTCGGTATTGCGATAGAAGCGCGGATCCGTCTGGATCGACAACCTACCATTCCGGCCACGATGCGCCTTGAAGGCGGGCACAAGCAACGCTGCGGCCCGCGCCGACATCTCCTCGACCAGGCGCCATCCGATCTGCTCCTCGGTGGCGGACGGCATTTTCCGCAGCAGTTCGAGGATTCGCGATCGCCAGAAGTTTATTTCTCGCTTCAGCACGCTTATTGCGATCACCGGATTACAAGTAGCTCCGACGGCGCCGTTCTCCAACGCATATGACAACTCGTCAAGCGATGCCGAGTCGTTCCAAAGGCAGGTGGGCGTTGTTTGCGTCATCGTATGTAAGGGACTCTTGGAAGACGCAGCCATGCTTGTAGTCACCATGACAACTCCAATCTCGACACGCGGATGTGTCCTTAGTTTCGTTGGCCGTCCACTTCGGACCAGGTAACCACCTGACCCCGGCAAGAACCTAACTGCGGTCACAACCACCATGCTGCAAGTTCATCGAATCACGTCCGAAACACAGTTCCGTCCCAGGTCCCAACCTTTGTCTCTTTCATCTCCTCTTCGCTGAACCAATGCGCCGTAACCGCTTTGGTTTCGGTATAAAACGTGATGCCGTCCTCCCCCATAACATGGAGATCGCCGATGAACGAGCTCTTATGGCCGCAGAACGGAAAGACCGATATCGGCACAGGAATGCCCACGTTAATACCGACCATACCAGCATCGGTCCGCCTGGCGAATTCGCGGGCGTAGTAACCGCTTTGGGTGAAGATCGATGAACCGTTAGCGAACTCACTTGCATTGGCTATAGCGAGTCCCTCTTCGAAGTCCTTAACCCGCTTGATACAGAGGACCGGACCAAAAACTTCGTCAATGCCCACTCGCATCTCGGGCGTCACGTGGTCGAAGATGGTCGGACCGACGAAGAACCCCCCCTCGTACCCGGGGCACTTGGCGTCCCGCCCGTCGAGCACAAGTCTTGCGCCTTCTTTCACTCCCCGATCGATCCAGTCCGTCACCCACTTCCGCTGCTCGGGGGACACCAGCGGCCCCAGTTCGGTTTCCGGCTTCCAGGCAGGGCCAATCTTTCGCTCGCCGGCGAAGCGGACCAGGCAATCCACCAGGTTATCTGCGACAGACTCCTCGACACACAGTGACGGTAACGCCATGCATCGCTCGCCGGCACAACCAAAGGCCGAATTAATGATGGCCCGCGCCGACCGCTCGATAGCCGCATCCCGCAACACCACGGCATGGTTCTTGGCTTCGGTCAGGCACTGTACTCGCTTACCGTAGGCAGCCGCCTCAGCATAGACGTGGGCCCCCACCTTCTTGGACCCGACGAAACTGATACCCTTCACGTCCGGATGACGCAGAAGAATCTCCGCTTCGTTCCGGCTGCAAGTCAGCACGTTCACTACACCCTTCGGCAAGCCGACCTCTTGAAGTAGTTCCAGCATCCTCAGGCCGGTCTGGGGAACCATGCTGGCCGCTTTCAGGATGAACGTATTCCCAGTGGTAATGGCAAGTGGGATCATCCAGCCAAAGGGAATCATGGCGGGAAAGTTGAACGGCGCGATACCGGCGAAAACACCCAGCGGCTCGCGGTAACTGACGGTATCATGGCCGTTTGAAACATTCATCAGCGACCTGCCTTGCATCGTTACGGGCACGGCACAAGCTAACTCGACCACTTCGATCGCCTTGAGCACGTCGCCGCGCGCTTCTTGCAGGTTCTTGCCCATCTCGGTCGAGAGTAGAACCGACAACTCATCGAGGTGTGCATCCAAGATAGCCTTGTATCGAAACATGAGTTGAGCGCGTTCCCCCACGGGCTTGGCCGACCATCCTGGGAAGGCAGCATGCGCGGCAAGGACGGCCTCGTTGATTTCCTCTTTTGTGCAACAGGGCGTCTCCGCCACCACTTCACCTGTGCTCGGGTTGTACAGTGGCATGTATTTGCCGGAACTGGATTCCCGCCACTCGCCATTAACACAGAACTTCAGCTTTCGCGGCACAGCCGCGGGCTTGCCGGCCACTGGAACTGGCAACGGCACAGAATTCATGGTCATCTGTTCAGACATCTATGCGCTCCTTTTTCAAAGGTCCCTGGCCGGAATTTCCGTTTTCGGCCCGGTTCAAGGCGGTCGCGGTAGGGACGACCATTGCTGATCGCCCCCCGCACAGATCTGTACGTGCGCTGCTAGCGCATACGGCTCCTACCTAGGATGCCTAGCGAGGAAGCGTTCGGTGGGATAAGGATGCAGAACACGGGGGACGGGAATCCAGCGATCCAGAAGCGGATTGAGCCGCTCCCAGGACATCCGCCTCTCCTGACTACGACGAACTAAGACCCGCCGCCATAGTAGCCGGAGCCGATGCCGAAACAAGCGTAGCCGATTGAGGTTCCCCGGAATCGCATGGTATTGGTAGTAACCCAAGGTCACCCTCTGCAGCCACTCACCGACTTCCGAGGTAGGCG
>JBAVYG010000296.1:0-3262 GCA_049698675.1 Terriglobia bacterium | reverse complement strand
GGTCTACGTGATGCAATCGAGCGGGGGCATTACGACGGCGGCGCGCGCGGCCCGTGAGCCCGTACGGACTATCCTCTCCGGACCCGCCGGGGGCGTTGTGGCGTCCACATGGCTTACCCGGCAGCTTGGGATTTCGCGCGCCATAAGCTTTGACATGGGCGGCACCTCCACTGACGTATGCCTGATCGACGGCCAGCCTCGCACCACCAACGAAACCGCTGTGGGCGGCTTGCCGGTGGCTGTTCCCGTGCTGGACGTTCATTCGGTGG
Organism: Terriglobia bacterium; assembly: GCA_049698675.1. Taxonomy (GTDB): domain Bacteria; phylum Acidobacteriota; class Terriglobia; order UBA7540; family UBA7540; genus CAVROP01. The sequence continues at coordinate 2,993 of JBAVYG010000296.1, read as the reverse complement.
GCGCCGGTGGCGGGTCGCTGGCGCGCCTGGATGCAGGCGGCGCCTTGCGCGTCGGCCCGCAGAGCGCCGGCGCAAAACCCGGCCCTATCTGCTACCGGGGCGGCGGCGACCAACCCACCGTGACGGATGCCAACTTGTTGCTTGGCCGCCTTGACCCGGACCACTTCCTGGGTGGTGAGTTCCAACTCGACCTCCGCGCCGCAGAACAGGGCTTTGCAGACTTCCTGCATCGCCATTCGCGCAGCATTGGCTTTAAGACTGTGCCGGAACTCGCCGCCGGCATCGTGGCGGTCTCCAACGCCACCATGGAAAAAGCTCTGCGGGTAATCTCCGTGGAACGCGGCCACGACCCAAGAGAGTTTGCTCTCATCTGCTTCGGCGGCGGTGGAGGACTACACGCCGCAGACTTGGCGCGCTCGCTGCGGCTGCCCAAAGTGGTAGTGCCTCAGAACCCTGGCGCATTCTCAGCTCTTGGAATTCTGCTGTCTGACGTCATCAGGGATTCCGTCCGGTCTGTTCTCTTGTCTGTACCCGAGGAAGGGAGAGATTCTTCGCAGCGCTGGGTGGAGTTTTGGCGCGACCTCGGAAAGCGTTTCGCAATTCTCGAGCGCGTGTCGCGAGCCGAACTTCGGCGCGAAGGATTTCCAGCCGAACTAGCACGCGCGGAGCGGCGACTGGATCTCCGGTATGCAGGCCAGTCCTACGAACTCTCGGTGCCTTTTAGGAGAGATTTTCGCCGGTTGTTCCACCAGGAACACGAAAAAGCCTATGGTTATGCGCATGCCGGCCGGCCCATGGAGATCGTCAACCTGAGGTCAAGGCTCGTGCTCAGAATGCCAAAGCCGCGCCTGCGTCCTTCCGCACGCAAGGCGCGCCGCCTCACGCAAGCTGCCCTACTCAAGACCAAAGCCGTCTGGTTCGGCGGGAAGCCGCTCCAGACCCCAATTTACGACCGAGAATATCTTGAGCCGGGAGCGAGACTCCAGGGGCCAGCCGTGATCGTCGAGTACAGTTCCACCACAGTGGTTCCCCCGGACTTCGAATGTTACGTGGATGAGTATTTGAATCTTACTCTCTCCCTAGCGGGGAACTGACAGGCCTGTTTGATCGCCCTGCGGGAATCACGGACGACGACCGCCGCATAGTGGAGTCCGAGGAAGGATGGATTTTGGGGGTTCGCTAATGTTCTGAGTCAAAAGTCCGTTGAGTAAGTCAGCCCGCGGAGCGGGCGAAAGAACGTAGCCCACGGCGCAAGCCGTGGGACAGCGCGCCCCCCCTCACCCCCAATCCCCTCTCCCGCACGGGCGGGAGAGGGGTGCCGAAGGCAGGGTGAGGGCTCTTCACCCCAGGGCTTGCGCCCTGGGCTACAATCTTCCGCCCCTCACGGGGCTTAGAAAAGCCTATTCACTATGTCCCACGTCGACGCAGCAGAACTCGAGATCTTCAAGAACCTCTTTCACTCGGTGGCGGAGGAGATGGGGGCGGCGCTACGCCGGTCCGCCTTTTCGCCGAACATCAAGGAACGCCGGGATTATTCCTGTGCAGTGTTTGACGGTAAGGGCCGCGTGGCCGCGATGGGCGACCACATGCCGGTTCATCTGGGCTCCATGCCCATGTCCGTTGCGGCAGCCCTGGAAGCCCTCGAACTCGCGCCGGGCGACATCGCCATGCTCAACGATCCTTACGCTGGCGGCACTCATCTGCCGGACATAACCCTGGTGATGCCCGTCGTGCCACCCTACAAGACCACCGCTAATCCGCCCCGGAAGCGGCAGCCTGTCTTTTACGTCGCCAATCGCGCCCACCACTCCGATATCGGCGGCGCGCAACCAGCCTCGATGGGCTTGAGCGAGGACATTTACCAGGAAGGCTTGCGGATTCCGCCGGTGGCGCTGGTTCGGGAAGGAGTCGTTCAGCGCGATGTGCTGGCAGTGCTGCTCGCCAATGTACGCACTCCTGCCGAGCGCGAGGGCGACCTGATGGCCCAAGTGGCAGCCTGCCGGCTGGGAGAGCGCCGCTTGATAAAATTGCTCGAAGGGTATGGCGTCCCCAAGATCCGCTTCTACCTCGAGGCCCTACAAGCCTACTCGGCGCGACTGATGCGGCAAGCCCTCCTGCAAATTCCCGATGGGATATATGCCGCTGAGGATTTCCTGGACGACGACGGGTTCAGCGATAAACCTGTGCCGCTGCGCGTGTCGATCCGAATAAGGCGCGGCCAAGCCACCGTAGATTTTGCCGGCAGCTCTCCTGCCTGCCGGGGAAGCGTCAACGCGGTCATGGCGATTACAATTTCCGCCGTCTTCTACGTTTTTCGCTGCCTGCTCGGAGAGGAGGTGCCCGCCTGCGCCGGCTTGATGGAACCCATCGAAGTACGCGCTCCCGGTGGAAGCGTGGTGAATGCGAAGCCTCCGGCGGCTGTGGCTGCCGGAAATGTCGAGACCTCGCAGCGAATCGTGGACGTGCTGTTGCGGGCGCTGGCCAAAGCGCTTCCTCACAGGATTCCAGCCGCCAGCTCGGGGACGATGAACAACCTCTCTTTCGGCGGCCTCGACCCGCGCACCGGCGAACCCTTTGCCTATTACGAGACGATTGGCGGGGGAATGGGCGCCCGCCCGACGGCGGATGGCTTGAGTGGAGTCCACACCCACATGACGAACTCACTCAATACGCCCATCGAAGCGCTCGAAGCCGCGTACCCCGTGCGCGTGCGGCATTACTCGCTGCGCCGCGGCTCAGGCGGCCAAGGGCGTTTCCGTGGGGGTGACGGCATCATCCGTGAAGTCGAGTTCCTTACCGACGTTCGCGGTAGTATTCTCTCTGAGCGCCGCCGATTCCAACCTTACGGGCTGGCCGGTGGCAAGCCCGGCAAGGCAGGAAGGAATGAACTCATTCTAATGGAAAATCGAAAATCGAAATTCGAAAATCGAAATTCGAGATTGGAAATCCGGCCGGGTCGTATTCGAACGCTGCCTTCGAAGGCGGTCTTTACC
>JBAVYG010000295.1:0-4211 GCA_049698675.1 Terriglobia bacterium | reverse complement strand
GGAGCCGCAGGCGACGAGGAATCTCGCATTGTCTTGAAAACACTCAGAGCGAGATTCCTCGCTCCGCTCGGAATGACAGCTTGGAAGGGTTTTTCCGCACCCTGTACCCCCCTTCCTACTTGTCGTGAGAATTTCGGGTTTGAGGACCCCGACGCCAATGACCATCAAGAAGATTGGGATCGTTTCAAAGCCGAAGAAGCTCGAGATCCGTGAAATTGTGCCACCGCTCCTCCAGTGGCTACGCGAACGCGACATCGACGCGTGTATCGACAAGGAAACGGGAGCCATCATCAACACCTCCGAACCCTGCCTGACGCGCAACGAAATGCCCGGCAAGGTGGACTTGCTGATGGTCCTGGGAGGCGACGGAACGCTTCTGGCTACGGCGCGGGCGCTGAAAGGCAAGCCGGTACCCATCCTGGCGGTCAATCTCGGAGGCCTGGGATTCCTGACGGTGATTACCCAAGAGGAGCTTTACCCAACCCTGGAAGGTGTGTTGCGGGGTGAGTACCACAGCGAGCGGCGCGTGCAGATCGAAGGCTCATTGATCCGCGCCGATGAAGTGATCACCTCTTTCCTGGCGCTCAACGACGCGGTGTTGAACAAGGGCGCCATCTCCCGCATCCTGGATTTTGAACTGCGTGTCAATGGCCAGTTCGTTTCCTCGTATAAATCGGACGGGTTGATCGTCTCCACGCCCACCGGCTCAACCGCTTATTCCCTTGCCGCAGGCGGTCCCATCACCATGCCGAACGTGCAGGCGTTTATCGTAACTCCCATCTGCGCGCACACCCTAACACACCGTCCCCTCGTCCTTCCCGACAGCGCCAGCATTGAAATAGCCGTGACAACTCAGCGCGAAGCGGCCTACCTCACCGTGGACGGCCAGGTCGGAATCGCCACTCATAGCGAAGACCGGGTGCGCCTGAAGAAAGCGGACTCTTACGTGGAACTCATCCAGTCCCCCAACAAGGACTACTTCAAAATCCTGCAGCAAAAACTGAAGTGGGGAGAGCGGTGAAGGAGGTCTGGCTATGGCGGCTCCTGCCAACAAAATCCGGGAAGTGCTCCCGGCCACGCGGCTGGCGCACGTTCGTTACGCCATCCGCGACCTGGCGGTGCTGGCCGACGAGGTTGCGCGGCAGGGCAAGGAAATCCTGCCGCTCAACATCGGGGACCCGCTTCAATTCGACTTTCGCACGCCGCCCCACCTGATCGAGGCTGTGGTGAAGGCGATGCGAGATGGGCTGGATGGGTACGCGCCCTCGCTGGGAGTGCTGGAAGCGGTGGCAGCCGCCCGCGCCGAGGCCGAGCGCAAAGGTATCCGCAACATTCAGAGCGTCTTCATGACCGCAGGTGTGAGCGAGGCAGTGGACATTTGCGTCGCAGCGCTCATCAACGCGGGCGAAAACGTTCTGACGCCTAGCCCTGAGTATCCGCTCTACTCGGCGGTGCTGGCGAAGGCCGGCGCCCCGCTCAACGCCTACATGCTGGATGAAGCGAAGGGCTGGGAACCCGATCTGGAACACATTTCCACTCGCATGTTCACCGGGACGCGCGCCCTCGTCGTCATCAATCCCAACAACCCCACTGGAGCGGTTTACTCGCGGAAGACCCTCGAGTCGATCGCGGAACTTGCCCGGCAGAACAACCTGCTGATTTTCGCCGACGAGATTTATGACAAGTTGATCCTGGAAGACGGCCGGCCGCACACCTCGATTGCCGCGCTGGCCCCCGACGTTCCGGTGGTGACGTTCAATGGCCTTTCCAAGGCTTATCTGGCTCCGGGCTGGCGCGTGGGTTGGGCGGTGGTGAGCGGCCCCGCCGCGGCGCTGAAGCCTTATGTCGAGGGGGTCCACAAGTTGCTGCGGGCGCGGCTTTGCTCGAACCATCCGCAACAGTATGCGGTGCGGCCGGCGCTGGAGGGCCCGCAAGACCATCTGGTGGAGGTGCGGCGGAAACTGCGTGCCCGCCGCGACCTCACCATGGAATGGTGCAACACCACTCCGCGGGTAAACTGCGTGAAACCTCTGGGGGCTTTCTACGCCTTTCCGCGGCTCGAAATCCCGGAGAGCGATGAGGACTTCGCGCGCAACCTGCTGGTCGAAAAGCAGGTTTTTGTGGTGCACGGCAGCGGGTTTGGGCAGGCGCCAGAGACGCGTCATTTCCGTATTGTTTTCCTGCCGGACGAGCCGACGCTCGCGCGCGCTTACGCAGGTATCGGTGACTTCATTCGTGAACGCTATCGTTGAGGAAATCCTTCGTTTCCCATCCCGCCAAGCCTGACGGTAAAACGGGACCTCGCTACGCGAAGTAACGGGATACAGAATGGACTTGTCGTCCGCAGGTGTACCCGGTCAATTGTCGTGCTGAACGCGACAGGGAAACTCGGCCACTGCGTGGCATAATTTTTGGTAATCTCTCCCCGAGGTGCTCTATGAAGGCACGCTCCGCCCTCCCTAGACGAACCCACCTGTCGCGTTCTGCACGACTAGGTATACCTGGAACCGCCGACGTTCTGACGGCGGTTTTCAAAAACCTCGCCGTGGGTGTGGTAGTTTGTGACCCCGACGGGCATTTTCTCTTCTTCAGCCCAGAGGCCGAGCGGATACTTGGCATCGGCGCGATGCACGCGGATCTCGCGGCGTGGCCTGCTACTTACGGTCTTTACAGGCCCGACATGGTGACACTGTATCCACCAGAGGAACTGCCGATCGGCCGAGCCATGCGGGGGGAGGAAGCGCTTCACGAGTTGATTTTCATCAGAAACCCGCAACGGCCCGCGGGGCTCTGGATAGAGTCCAGCGGGACGCCGCTGCGGGACAGTTCGGGCACGGTTTGCGGTGGCGTTGTAGTTTTTTCTGATGTCAGCGTACCTGAAAATCTGTTGCGCAACGAAGCAGCGGTTGAGACATTCCTGACACCAGTCCGAGCCCCATGCGATCCGGCTGAGGATCGGCACGAACTGGTTTCTGAACGCTTCGCCCGGTTCCGGACGATTTTCGACGAGCTGGCGAGAGCGGTCGAGCAGACAGCCGACAGCATTCTGATTACTGACAGCCGGGGAATCATTGAATACGTGAACCCCGCCTTCGAGAAGATAACCGGGTTCTCCGCTGCCGAGGTGCTGGGGCGGAAGCCCAGTGTGTTGAGATCAGGACAGCACGACGCCGAGTTCTACCGTGACCTCTGGGGGAAGCTCACCTCCGGCGATTCGTTCAAGGGGACTATCATCAACCGCAAGAAGTCGGGTGAGCTGTTTTGGTCCGAACAGACGATCAGCCCGATCAAGGATCAGGCCGGGGCAACGACCCACTTTGTCTCCGTGCTGAAGGACATGACCGCGCTCAGGAACATACAAGAACAGGAGTTTCATATGGCATTGGCGCGGGAACTTCAACAGCGGTACTACAACACCACGGCTTCGCTGCCAGGCTTCGATATTGCTGCCGCGGCCTACCCTGCAGATAAGACGGGGGGTGACTATTTCGATTTCATTCCGCAACTCGACGGCTCGCTCTACATCGTCGTCGCTGATATCGCGGGTCACGGATTCGGATCCGCTCTTATGATGGCGCAAGTGCGCGCATCTCTGCGGGCCTTTGCGACAATGGTGCCAGACATTTCTTCTCTCCTCAACTGCGTCAATCGCTCCCTCACTGGCACCCTCGGTGGAAATCGATTCGTCACGATGTTCCTCGGCCGCATCGACCCACAGAAACGGTCACTGGAATATGCCAGTGCGGGGCATGAGTCGGGTTATCTCCTACGCTCTTCCGGTGATATCGGAGCCGTGCTTGCCAGCACCGCGGTACCTCTGGGAATTTTTCCTGATCAGCAGTTCTATTCGGGTCCCGTCGTTCCGCTAGAGCACGGAGACACAATCCTGCTGTTGACGGACGGGATCACGGAGTCGACGGACGTTGATGGCGTCGTGTTTGGCACCGAGGGCGCGCTGGATTTCATCAAATGCCAGCAGCAGAGCACCGCGGGCGAGCTTGTACAGGGGCTCTACCGGGCTGCCCGCACCTTCGCCGGCGGAGCGCCCCAGATGGACGACATCATGTCGGTCATCTGTAAGGTCGAGTAGTCCAGCCTGATGCACCTCCGATCCACGAATGACTCACAGAAGACGTTGCATAGCGAAACGTGCTGCCGTTCGGGTAGCTGTTGTGAAATCCCCGTCCCACTGTCAACGCAAAGTAAGAACC
>JBAVYG010000294.1:0-3552 GCA_049698675.1 Terriglobia bacterium | reverse complement strand
GAGCTACAGGATTAAGGCAAGGTACTCCTGTGGTTACGGGCGGCGGGGACACACAACTCGCCCTTTTAGGGGTTGGAAACATTCTGCCTGACAGTTGGGCGGTGGTGGCGGGTACCTTCTGGCAGACGGCAGTCATCTGGGACCGGCCTCTGATCGATCCCGAATGCCGCCCGAGAACGTTGTGTCATGTTAACCCCAGCCAATGGATGACCGAGGGAATCGCATTCCTTATCGGACAACAGGCGCGTTGGTTCAGGGATGGTTTTTGCCAGGAGGAAATTCGACGTGCGAAAGAGCAAGGGGTTGACGCCTATTATCTGATGGAGAAGCTCGCGGAGCATGTTCCGCCGGGGGCTAATGGGGTTCTGGGGTTTTTCTCGGACATCCATAACTCCAAGTTTTGGAGGCATGCGGCCCCTTCTTTTGTGAATTTCAATATTTACCAGCCGGAGAACTCCGGAAAGCCAGAATGCATTAGAGCTCTCTGGGAGAGTGCTGCCTATGCCGCTTTCGGAAATCTTAAAATCCTTCAAGAACTCACGAAAACGCGACCCGTCGAAGTTACTTTCTGCGGTGGGTCAGCGCAAGGTTTCCTGTGGCCCCAAATCGTTGCCGACGTATTTGGGGTCCCGATGAAAGTGCCTGTGGTGAAGGAATCCACCTCCCTTGGGTGTGCGATGTGTGTAGGACGAGGGACGGGCTTGTTCCGCAGCTTCGCCGAGGCGGCCGACGCCTGGGTCAAGACTGAAATCGTCTTTGAACCTCACAAAGAAACGAACGGTATCTACCTTCAACAGTATGATCGTTGGCGAAGGGTCTTTACTGAGTTCATGAAGATCGTTGATCAAGGTGACTTGTCTCCCATGTGGAAAGCGCCAGGGACTTAGCGCTAGAACGCTTCGCCCAACTGCCTAGGTCTTCCAACGCCGGAAATTACGCTCTTATGAATGCAATTACCCATCCTCATACCATTGCTCAAGGAAGACCTCTGTGATTCGACGCGAAATCTCAAGGTCCATTCCCAGGCCGGCGGTGTGCGTGACTCTTATGGACGAGCACGGTGGGATAATTCATCTTGACTTCAAAAGGGCACAGACTAAGTCTGTTCTTGGGGGCTCTGCACAGCACTGGCTGGACAACGCGGGCGAGATTATCTTCCCACAGAGGCTGGCCCCTTACACCAGCGAATGTTCAAATTGAGGCTAGTTATGACAGCCAAACCGCCAGGCTGCTCAGCGCCTGATGGTGTGCGGCCGAACGAGGCAGGGCTCGCTTATGAATAAGAATGAAGCGGGAATCTATATCGATGCCCATGTGCATGTCTGGACAAATGACCTCCACAAGTACCCTTTAAGTCCGGGGGTTGCGGTCCAAGACGTAAAACCGGAGGCTTACCTCCCGGAGGAGATACTTAGCGATGCACGACCGTGCGGGATCGGCCGGATTGTTCTCGTACAGATGAGCTATTACGGATATGACAACTCGTTTATGTTGGAAGTCATCAAGAGGTATCCCACTGTCTTCAGAGGAATCGCGGTCGTGGACGGGAGAGCTAAAGACCTTGAAAGAACCATGCGCAGCTTAGCCAGGGTGGGCGTGCGCGGTTTCCGGCTCTATCCTGAAGAGATCTCGCACACGGTGTTGGAGCAAGCGGGGTTTCAGAAAATGTTCCGCTGCGCTGCCGAGGACCGCCTTTCGTTATGTTTACTCATGAATCCGGATTCCCTTGCCGTTGTAAATAGGCAATGTCGGAAGTACCCAGATACCCCAGTCGTGATTGACCACCTTTCCCGAATTGGTATGGGAGGATCCATCCGGGAGGCTGATGTTCAAGCGTTGTGTAGGCTGGCCAAGCACCCTGAGGTCCGCGTCAAGTTATCAGGGTTCTATGCCTTGGGCCAGGCGAAGCCGCCTCACCTCGATCTTGGCCCGCTGATCAAGCGTGTTTGTGAAGCTTTCGGTGCAAAGCGGCTAATGTGGGGTTCGGATTGTCCATTCCAAGTTATGCACGAATCTTATGAGGATGCTTTCTCACTCATCCGCGAGCAGCTTGACTTCATCTCAAAGGAAGACAAGGATTGGATTCTCGGCCGCACGGCAGAAGAACTGTTTTTTCACTGATCGGGCCACTCAGCGAACATTTCATGTCAGTGGTATGAGTATAAGCCAACGGCTTCGTGCGAGCTGCTCTGGATTAGCGATCAAACACTTCCCATCCGTGTGTGGTGCCCGTGTACACGTACCCTCGCGTCACGTCCTTCTTTCAGCCGATTGAACAGCCGTCGCTGGCTAGATGAAAAGAAGAGCGGGCTCGCATCCGGCTCGAAGAGGATTCGCTTTGGCTGAAGCTTTTGCGTATTCCGTTGAAGGTGATCAGTGATTCCGGTTTGATCCCGATCGCTGGTTCCGAAGTGAAGCCGATCGTTTTCGGAGCGAAGCGACGCTGGCGTTCTTATAGTGCTTGAAGTGATCGGGATCGGTCAACTGGAATTCGGTTTTCTCTTCATCTTTTCTGGTCCTCTTTCTTGTAAATTTGTCCCGCCGCCGGCGCGGTGGAAATGTGGGAATCCGGCCGCCCTTGGACGGATTTCCAAGCCCTGTGGAAAGCGTGGGAAACTCGCTCTTGGAGTTTTCCAGGCTTTCCACAGGGCGGCATTTCCACCGCGCCCGCTCGGGGGTTTCGGAGCGCAGCGACGCGGCTCATTCCTTGCCGTTCCGCTTTTTGCGCATCGACTCACCACGCATCTCGATACGGTGAGCGTTGTGCACCAACCGGTCGAGAATGCTGTCGGCCAAGGTCGGATCACCGATTTGCTCATGCCACTTGGCCACGGGCAGTTGGCTGGTCAAGATCATGGAGCGCCGTTGATAGCGGTCTTCACAGATTTCCAGGAAGTCCCGACGCTCGGTGTCGGCCAAGGGTGCCATAGCCCAGTCATCCACCACCAGTACTTCCAGACGAGCCAACCGGGCGAGCAACGAGCGCAGACTACCGTCGGCGCGAGCCAGCCCCAGGTGGCGAAACAGTTGCGGGGCTCGTGTATAGAAGGCCGTGAAGCCATCCCGGCAAGCACTCTCGGCCAGAGCGCAAGCCAGAAAGCTTTTGCCGATTCCGGTCGGTCCCAGCAGGAAGATATTCTGGTGCTCTCGCACCCAAGCCGAATCTTGGGTGAGGGACCGGACCAAGGTGCGGTCCAAGCCGCGTGGAGTGCGGAAGTCCAAGTCCTCCACCGAGGCCCGATACCGTAACTTGGCCTTGCGCAGGCGGTGCTCCAAGGCCCGGTTCTGTCGCCAGTTCCATTGCTGATCGACCAGCAACGCGAACCGTTCCTCGAAGCTCAACTCCGTGATCCCGCTCTGCTCGGACTGGGCGCGAAAGGCCTCCGCCATACCGTGCAAGCGCAGGGCGTGCACCTTCTCCAGGGTCTGTTGATTCAACATGCGTTCTCCTCTCTAGTACTACTACGTTAAGTTATTGTTGACCTCCCACTCGAGAGGTGTTACGCTCCGGTCCATGACCACGAGCGAAATTGAGAAATGCCGAAACCGTTT
>JBAVYG010000293.1:0-7438 GCA_049698675.1 Terriglobia bacterium | reverse complement strand
CGATGAGAAAGCGGGGAGAGACGTAACACTAGACCCTTTGTAGATTTCCCGTCAAAGGCGACATCGAGATAGCTGAACATGGCTTCCTGAAGCTTTCCAATCGCCTGTTCTCGCGTGCTCCCCTGAGATAACAGGTCGAGGTCGATGCACTCTGCGATATGTCTCCTTTGAGCAGGTGAATATGTAAAGCACCGAAGCATTATCTTCTTACCGCAGTGGGCACACTCCAGGATCGGCGAGCATATAATCGGTTCCCCGCAGACAGGGCAGCGCTTAACCTCTCTAAGGTTGCGTACAGCTTGGGCCTGGGCATCCGTCGCGATCATTGTAATCTCCGCAAGATAGTAGTTTTAACCAGACATCTGTAGCAACCTGATCGCCAGACCTTCTTATTTATTATTCACTCAGAGCTAGTCGCTACCAGCTAAGTGCATGTCTAATAGCCTTAAATCCTGCACATGTCAAGTGTTTTTTAGATGAGAAATGAGAGGTGAGGGTTGCAGAAAAACAAATCGGTCGATATTACTCACTGCAAATGAAGGACTTGCATGGAAGGTATTTTCAACCTACTCCCCGATATTGTTAGGCATTTCCTTTATTGTCCACACATGACCTGTAACTCCCGCTTCCATCGCGGGGGTAGCGCGCAGGGTCTGGTGGATACGAACAAAGTTGTACCACGCGAAGTACAGCGCCAGCATTGCGTAAAGCTTCTCCCACTTCTTCGAGAACGCATTGGTCAAGCGGGTTAGCCTCCGCATCTGCATTCTCATGGCAAGATTCTGGCGCTCGACATGGGATGTGCTGACTTTGCGGATGTCGGGATTCCCGAAAACTGGAACTTTCTTGCACCCTATGCATTCGGCGGGAGAAGGTACTGGGCTAAATCTGTGTTGCTGAGTGGTGGCGACCTCGGAAGTCTGGGCCGCCAGTCCCGATTCATTGGAGACTTCCAGCGAGGAAGGAACGGCTTTTGGCCTTAGGAAGCGTCCTAAGTATCTCAAGAAAACCGACTTTCAGTGATCTGGCTGGGCCACTCTAACCTTGCTTAGGCGGAATTCTATTTCCAGCTTGTTTCCGCGTCAAGTCTTTTTCAACTATGAGCTAAGTACTCTAACTAAGTTACTTACACGTTTTTTGGCCGAACTTTCGACATCCACAAGTCACGGTTTATGAATATGTTTATTTCCATGTCGTTTCCGGGAAGTGTCCAACTATGGGATGTGGGGCCGCTCCCGCAAGGCGGGACCGGTCAGGCCGTCCCGTCCCGCTATGGCGGGAGAGAGGCCGATCTATATTCAAATTAGGGCAAGTGCTCTTCAATGATTCAATGAGCCAATGAATCAATGAGTCAATTCAGCAAGTCCTGGGCTAGACATGTGGACACATTGTCTCTTGACAACGCCTCCCCGCTGTGGTAGCCTACTCATGTGAAAAGTCCAACCCGCGGGGAAGCTCTTTCCTCGCTAAGCTAAAACACCGCCCCAGGAGGAACCATCTCCTTACGCAAATCACCCCAACTTACGCCCGCGTTGCTCGCCGCCGCGCGCCGGAATGCGCAGCATTCCACCGGACCGCGCAGCGCAGCCGCCAAGCAGAACTCGAAGCTCAATGCACTGAAGCACGGCCGATACGCCCTGCCCGAAAACCTTCGCCTGTCCCGCCTTCGCGGGATCGCGCTGGGCGAAGACCCGGAGGAATTCCAATGCCTCAAGCAGGTACCCGTGACCCCCGCCAAATTGTGATTCTGAATTGACTTTAAAAAGTGAACGAACTAAGCGGGGATGTGTATGAAAACAAAGGACCGCTGTTGAAAAAGTGGGCGCAAAGCGGGAATGTTGCAGAAAACAAAGGTAGTTACGCGTTGAAAGCGCGAATGTTGTTGAAAACAAAGGAGGTAGGTGGCATGTCGTAGGTGGTAGGTGGGGAAAGAACAGGATTCAGGATTCAGGGGCAGGTTCCAAGTGGTAGACGGTAGGTGGGGAAAAACCTCCCCCACATACCACCTACCACATACCACATACCGGTAGGAGGCACGGTCTGTTTGCGGGAGCGGAAGTTGCGGGTAGGATGGCGGCGCTGCGAGACTCACCCACGTTTGACCCCCAGGTTTTTTGTGATAGTTTCCAAGGAAGAAAAGTGATATGTTTTCATTCGCAAGTTGATATGAGAATCCCAGCGAGTCCGATAGCAGCCAAAGGCGATCACATCGCGATGGCTCTTCAAGAATGTGACCCGCGGCGTTAGAGCGGTTCGTCGGGTGTGACCGGCCGGTGCCGCCCTCTTATCAATCTGGCAAAGAGGCTGTGAGAAAGACAGCGTAGTTGCTAAAGGCTCGTTGCTAAAGGCTCAAGGAGCAGGGTGAAGGTTCAAAGCTGGGAAGCTTGGCAGGGTCGTTCAGTACCCACTTGCGGTCCAAGAACTGTTTCAATCCTTAGCCATTCAGGTTTTGGGCAATTGCTCCTTGGCATGGGGTGCTAAGGGAGGGTCGTGAGGTTCGCAAGGATCTCAGAAGCCTCTTCCTGGCCCGGCTCGAAGCAAGGGTGTGTGAACAGGCTGCCGTTACGGGCTGCCCAAAATCTGGAGGAGCAAATGGCTCAGAGATTATTCGTGGGGAACCTTCCCCGCAGTGTAACCGATAGTGTGCTCAGCGAATTTGTGGTCAACGCTGGGTTTCAAGTTGTTTCCGCAGCGGTCATCCGCGACAAGATGACAGGCGAATCTAGAGGGTTTGGCTTCGTCGAGCTTGCCGATGAAGAAGACATGCAGCGGGCGATCCAGGGACTTAACGGACAATCCCTGGAGGGGCGGCCCCTCACAGTGAATGAAGCCCGGCCACAGCGCACGGGATTCTCCGGCGGCCCCCATCGGGGTGGCGGTGGTCAGCGGAGTGGGGGCGGTCGCTTTGGCCGCAAGCGTGATTATTAGGGAGATTCTCCTGGTCTGCTGGATCACCGCACACCCTTCCTGGTCGACACCTGTCGGCCAGGCATAGCAAGCCCCATTTGCGACAGGCGTTTGTCCAGCCTGAACTCTGCCTGGGCAGCAGGGGTGTAGCAGCGGGGCTCATTCTTTTTCAAAGAGCCAACCCCTAATATGGGATGTAGGGCCGGGGCTTGCCCCGGCCAGGCCGCCCCAAGGGGCGGCCCTACAGTCGAATCGCGACACTACGAAGCAATCATCTTCCGGCACTTTCCTCACAAGGAAGACCTTGAGTGGACGATTATCGACCAACAAAACTACAGGTGAAGTGGTTGGTAAAGTTAAGGAGAAAGTGAGGCATGGAGTCTGGCACCATCGATTACTCGGAAAGTCGTGCTGGCAGGACTCGCTCCGGGGTTCTAGAACCGGCTGTGCTACCTTTGGCCGCCACCCTGTCGGTGTGCAATCAAGGCGATGCTTTTTGGGCCCGGCGAGGGGGATGCCACTCTAACAGACGGCTCGTCATTGGGGCTGTTTTGTTGGGGCTTTGTGTGTTCTGGTGGACGGGGTGCTCGAGCAAGAAAGCAGAATCACAAGGCATGCCCCCCGGCTACTCAGTTCCTGTGACGACCGCAACTGCCACCCTGAAGACCGTACCCATCCAGGTCCGCGCCATCGGCAATGTAGAGGCGCACTCAACGGTCTCGGTCAAGGCCCAGGTGGCGGCGAGGGTTGAGAAGGCCTATTTCACCGAAGGCCAGGATGTCAAGAAGGGCGATCTCCTGTTTACATTGGATCGGCGCCCCTTTGACACCGCACTCCAACAAGCGGAAGCCAATCTGGCCAAAGATCAAGCCCAGTTAGAGAACGCCAAGGCGGAAGCGGAGCGTTACACGAAGCTCTTTCAGGAGGGCATTGTCTCGAAAGAGCAATACGATTCCATGCGCACGAACGCCGATGCCCTCGCCGCATCTGTGCGCGCGGATGAAGCGGCCATTGAAAAAGCCAGGATCGATTTGAGCTATTGCACCATCCAAGCGCCGATTGACGGCCGGACGGGCGCCCTGCTGGTCCATCCCGGAAATCTTGTGAAGGACAACGATGCAGTGCTGGTGGTGGTGAATCAGATTCACCCCATCTATGTCACGTTTTCTGTTCCCGAGCAGTACCTTGCTGACGTCAAGAGATACCGCGCCGAAGGCCCCCTTAAAGTTGAAGCCATCGTTCCGAGTCTGGAGCAGAACCCCGCCAAAGGCGTATTGACCTTTATCGACAACGCCGTTGACAACACCACAGGTACCATCAAGCTGAAGGGGACATTTGAAAACCCGGACAACCGGCTCTGGCCCGGTCAGTTCGTGAATGTTGCGCTCACCCTTACGACTCACCCTAATGCTGTCGTCGCCCCCTCACAAGCGGTTCAGACCGGGCAGGTAGGCCAATACGTTTTTGTCGTGAGACAGGACATGACGGCAGAATACCGGCCTGTGGTCGCAGGTGACAATGTCGCCGGTGAAACGGTCATCCAAAAGGGCCTGGTGGCAGGAGAAACACTGGTGACGGACGGCCAACTGCGGCTCGTCCCGGGCATGAAGGTGGCGATCAAGAAGCAGTGACGAAGAACAGGTGCCAGGTGCCAGGTGTCAGGTTTCAGGTGTCGGGGGGAGCAGGCGGGAAGTTTGCAAGCGCCCACTTCTGAATTCTGACTCCTGACTTCTGACTCCTGACTTCTGACTCCTGACTTCTGACTCTTCACTGGCACCTGACACCTGACACCTGGCACCTGCATTTCTATGAATCTTGCGGAACCTTTCATTCGGCGGCCTGTCATGACGACCCTGGTCATGCTGGGCATTCTACTTTTCGGTATGATGGCCTACAGGTATCTGCCGGTAAACGACCTGCCCAACGTAGATTACCCGACCATCCAGGTCAGCGCCAGCCTGCCAGGCGCAAGCCCTGAGACGATGGCCTCAGCGGTGGCCACACCGCTGGAGCGGCAGTTTTCTACCATCGCGGGCCTTGAAACAATGACCTCCGCGAGCACTCAAGGGGGCACGCAGATCACCCTGCAATTCGCCAGCAGCCGCAATATCGACGCCGCCGCACAGGACGTCCAGGCGATGATTGTCAAGGCCCAGGGCCTGCTTCCTACCGGCATGCCAACCCCGCCTTCGTATCAGAAGGTAAACCCCGCCGATCAGCCGATTGTTTATATGGCGGTGTACTCGGACACGCTTCCATTCTCCACCGTGAATGAATACGCGGACACGCTCATGGCCCAGCGCATCTCGATGATCAGTGGCGTGGCGCAAGTCCAGGTTTTCGGCGCGCAGAAGTTTGCCGTGCGCGTGCAATTCGACCCTAAGGCGCTGGCCACACGCAAAATCGGCATTGACGAGGCGATGGCCGCCATCCAGCAGGCCAACGTCAACCTTCCGACGGGAACGCTTTACGGGACTCACAAGTCTTTCGTCGTGCAGGCCAGCGGGCAGCTCATGGAGGCCGCAGCTTACCGGCCTCTCATCGTGGCCTACCGCAACGGCTCGCCCGTGCGCCTGGAGGCGCTGGGCCGGGTGATTGACAGCGTTCAGAACGACAAGGTGGCGAATTGGTATAACGGCAAGCCATCCCAGGTGATCGCCATCCAACGCCAGCCCGGCACGAATACGATCGAGGTGGTCAACAACATCATGGCCCTGCTGCCCACCTTCCGCGCGGAGATCCCTGCTTCCATTCAACTGGCCACCCTCTACGATCGCTCGATATCGATTCGCGATTCCATCAACGACGTGAAATTCACCTTGTGGCTGACCCTGGGCCTGGTGGTATTGGTCATCTTCATCTTCTTGCGGAATATTTCCGCCACCACCATCCCCAGCCTTGCCCTGCCCATGTCCATCATCGGCACCTTCGGGGTGATGTACCTGCTCAATTACACCGTGGATAACCTCTCCATGATGGCCCTGGTGCTCTCCGTGGGATTTGTGGTGGACGACACCATTGTCATGCTGGAAAACATCGTTCGCCACATGGAAATGGGCGAAGGCGTGTTTGAAGCGGCACTCAACGGCTCCCGGGAAATCAGTTTCACCATCCTCTCCATGACGCTCTCGCTGGCCGCCGTCTTTATCCCCGTTCTGTTCATGGGGGGGTTGTTAGGGCGCCTGCTTCACGAATTCTCGGTGACCATCATGTGCGCGGTGATCGTCTCCGGCGTCGTTTCGCTCACCCTCACCCCGATGCTCTCCAGCCGTTTCCTGCGCCCCCCGAAAGAGCAAAGACACGGCCGCCTCTATCTCCTTTTCGAGCGCGGATTCCAGTTGATTCAACGCGTTTACGATGGGAGTCTGAAAAGCGTCCTCCGCCACCGCTTTGCCACGTTGATGGCGTCACTAGCCATCGTTGTGTTGACGGTGTATCTCTTCATGCAGATTCCCAAGGGTTTTCTTCCCAGCGAAGACTCCGGCGGGATGTTCGGCATCACCCAAGCTGCGCAGGGGATTTCCTTCGACTCCATGAAGCAGCACCAGCTCGAGGTGACGAAGATCATCCAGAACGATCCAAATATTTCGGACGTGATGTCTTTCGCCGGCGCGGGTCTCCCGGGTTATGGCGGCAACTCCGGCTTCTTCTTCGTCCACTTGAAGGATCGCCCCTCGGCGAGCCAGGACATGATCGATTCGATCAAACATCTTCTGCACCTTCCTGGCGGCAAGCGCAATCCCAACCTTCGCTACATCAGCACGGATGACGTGATCAACGAGCTGCGCCCGAAAATGATGTCGCTCCCCGGCGTCATGGCCTTCATGCAGAATCCCCCGCCCATTCAGATTGGCGGTCGCCTGACGAAGAGCCTTTACCAGTTCACCGTTGAGGGCCCGGATACCAAAGAGCTTTACAAGGACGCCGCCAATCTCGAAACGAAGATGCGCCAGTTGCCTGGGCTCCAGGATGTGAACAGCGACCTCCAGGTCAGCAATCCGCAGGTGAACGTCGTGATCGACCGAAACAAAGCCTTGGCGCTGGGCGTTTCGGCCTACCAGATCGAGGACGCGCTATCCACGGCGTACAGCTCCCGGCAGGTTTCCACGATCTACGCGCCCAACAACGAATACTGGGTGATCGCCGAACTCATGCCCCAGTATCAGATGGACCCCGAGGCCCTCTCGATGCTCTATATCAGGTCGAATACCGGCCAACTCGTCCCGCTGGATTCCGTCTCCAAGCTGACGGAGGACTTGGGCCCTTTGGCGGTGAACCATTCCGGCCAGCTTCCCTCGGTCACCCTTTCCTTCGACCTCAAGCCGGGTGTCTCGCTAGGAGAGGCCGTGACGCGCGTCGAAGAACTGGCGCGCAACACCCTGCCTGCAAGCATCAGTGCCACGTTTGAGGGCACTGCGCAGCAGTATGAGTCATCGCTTACCGGTCTCGGGATTCTGCTTCTGGCAACTGTCCTGGTGATTTACTTGGTGCTGGGCATTCTCTACGAAAGCTTCATCCACCCGCTCACCAT
>JBAVYG010000292.1:0-15622 GCA_049698675.1 Terriglobia bacterium | reverse complement strand
TCCGGTTCGCAGGCTGCTGCCGGGGTAGGTTGTTGCGGGTTGAGATCGGTGGACGCCCCTGAAGCCGGTTTTATCACGCCAAAGTCGGTGGTCACCTCGTTGGCCGGTTTTGACGGGCAGGGATTAGCCGGCATCCCTCGCTCGGCAGGCGGGGCCGCACCCACATCGGAGGGCAAGGTCGCCGACCCTGGCAGAGCCCCCCGTCGCCCCCAGCCATCTGTGGGTCTAACCGGGATCCCCGCTGCTTTCAGATAGTTACTCGCAGTCTCGCGGCGCACACCGGTGACTTGCTGGATCCGACGCAGCGACCAGCCGAGGCGTCCAAAAGCTAAAACTTGTTGTTTCTTTTCGTCCGTCAAGACATTGGCCACGGCTACGAGGCTAATGCCTCGTGCCTGAAGTCAATGTCCCGGAGAGTGTCTCCGTTGGCCGGTTTTCAGGTGACCATCAATGGCCGGTTTTGGGACCGCTGAGGCGATGGCTCGCTTAAGTTCGAAATTCAGCGCCACCCGGTCATGGTACGCAGACTCCACCGACGTCCTCAGCACACAGCCGCCATGGGTGTGCAAAATGACTTTGTCGGCTTCTAGTTGGCTCGTGCTTATCCGGTTGTTTCAGCAAGCCCCAATATGTTGGGGTCAGCCTGGGCTTGGCAGATTGGGAAGCTCCGCCTGCCCCGCATCTCCTTATAGGTCTTGGACTTGTGCCCGGTCCCGAGACCAAGTAAGGTTTGGAACGCAGCCATAGGTTGCTTCCGCCGGTTATGGCGAAAGACGAATTCATCAAGATACGCCTGGAGCTGATTGCGGCCTACGCCGTGATGGGTTCCGAGCAACCATTGCTTCAGGTTGCCGATGGCGCGGTCTGCCAAAGGCACGGCGGACTTCGCGCCTCTATGTAGGTCGGCTCGCGAGGGTTGAGTGCGGGACACATGGCGAAACCCCGCCTCCTCCAATCCGGCGAAGCTGTTGAGGGCGTCGGTATACACGAGAGAGCCCGGTGCCAGATTCTGTCGCAGGAACCCTATGAGCGTTCCGCCTCGGAAATCCGGAATGACCGCCATGCGAGCGCGCCCGGTTGCGCGGCCACGCTTCTCCACCGCTACCACGATGAGGGCCGCCTTCCGGCCCCGCAGTTGTCGACTTCCCCGCAAACCCGCTTGGGTACCCCCAATCCAGGCCTCGTCCACTTCCATTTCCCCACGCAGTGGCTCTCGGGCCATGTTGACCATGGCTTGCCGCAACTTGTGCAGCAGCATCCATGCCGTCTCATAACGTCGCAGACCCAGCTGGCGCTGCAAAAGAAGCGCCGAGACGCCACGTTTATCCGTGGTCATGAGGTAAGCCGCCCAGAACCAAACCGTCAGCGACGTTTTCGTGTTATGCAGAATCGTCCCCGCCGTGAGGGAGACTTGATACCGACAACGAGTGCATTGCCATCGCCGCGCTTTCACGATTTCATAAGAACTCTGGTTCCCGCACCGGGGGCAGATGAAGCCGTCTGGCCAGCGGCACTCCGCCAGATACTTCTGGCAAGCCGCTTCGGTAGCGAACATCGACTGGAACTCGTGCAAGGTTTTCGGAAACACGGGGCGCCGCACGCCCATATACTACACCTTGGGGCTTGCTGAAACAACCGGATAAGCATGAGTTGGCTAGGTCGCGCCGAATGGTAAGTGAAGACACGTCGAATCGTTTGGCGAAATCCTCGACTGTCAACTCCGATTGCAGCGCATGGGGTTGGGCAAGCATCTGTTCTTGACGTTCTTACGGTTTCATCGGGCACCTAATTGCGACTTTCACGACCGCTCTAGAAGGCTACCTGGCAGGCGAATGCCCCAGAAAAATGAGCCTAATGTTCAACACGTGCCGGTTGCAGTCGTCGAAAGTTGATGCGGATGGCCTCACGCCGAGACTGGTGAGGACGTCCACAATGTGTCACCCTACCATAAACCCCAGCCGCATTTCGTGCCGAAACAAACGGCGGGCAGGGTGGGGTAGTATTCCCAGCCTGCCCACACTCATTCCCACGAAAGCAGAAATCTAGTTCGTAAGCAACTCACTCTCTGAACCTTGCAAGTGGACTCGCTTTTGCGGGTATGACTGCCTAATGAAACCGCAGCGACGAGGTCCATCACCGCTATTTGGATGGTTTCCTTCACGGCGGCGCCATACCGCGCCGCTGCAAACGGTTAGTGCGTGGCTGGCGGGGCACCAGCAGAAGATGGCGATTCTCGCAAGGGAGTCCCGGCCTCGTAGAGCGAAAGAGCGGACCGCAAGGCTTGGGCGAGTTCCTGCTGGTTCTGTTGGGTGGCGAGGTTCAGGGCGCGCTTTGCGGTTTGTACGGCATCAGAGAACCGGCCGGCCTCGGCATAAGCAGCAGCCAGTGCATCGAGGATTGCGGGATCTTGCCCTCCAGAGATTTGCGCCGCACGCTCCGCCAGGCTGATAGCTTCGGCGCCGTTGCGCAGGGAGGCCTCAGAGCACGTGGCTAGCACCCACGCGGCCTGGTTTAATACCGGCAGGAGGTCCGGCTGAATACGCAAGCCAACGCGCCACTCCGCAAGCGCCTGCGACACCTTTCCCGCGGCATAATCCGCATAACCGAGGTTGAAATGGGCGCGAGCGTTCGCGGGGTTAATCTCCAGAGCCTTCCGCAGGTGTGCGCTCGCCTCGTCGAGGTTCCCTTGCTGCATCAACAGGAGCCCCATGTTGCCGTGGGCTTCGTCAGCATCTGGATTAGACTCCAGCGCCTTCTCCAAGTGCAGGATCGCTTCGTCAAACTTCCCTTCCTGCATCAGCGCGGCGCCGACGTAATTGTGCAAGTTGGCATCGCGAGGGTCGAGTTCCAAACCCTTGAGCCACTCCGCCACGGCGGCGTCGAGGTTGCCTTTCTTCGCCAACTCCCATCCGCTGTCGGTCAGCCGGTAAATCTCCGCTGCGGGTACGTCGATCGACAACAGACCATCCTTGGAGATGTTGACGAATTCTGGAAGATTAACTGCCCGGTTAGCCGCGGTGGTATTATTAATGAGAATGGGAGAACTGTCGTCACCTTGCTGGTCGAGGTGCGTGAGAAACATCTGCGTGTAAGGCCAGCGGCTCTTGGAGGAAAACACCAGCCAACGGCCATTAGGCGAAAAGCTGTGCCATGAATTCATCAACCGCATGTTGCATCGCAGCCGCCCGGCTATGCCGCCTTGCGCCGCGACGATGTAAAGCTGGCTATCCGGACGCAACAATTGGCCGTTGCGGCACTCCACAAAAACGATCCAGCGGCCATCGGGCGAGACTTTTGGAAAACTATTGCTCATGCCATTTTGGGAGGCGCCGGCGATCGGCTCCGGCCGTCCGCCCTGGCCATTATTAAAAGGAATGCGGTAGAGGTCGTACTGGATGGGTGTTTCCTCCGAATCATCGGCATGCTCGGGCAACTTCCAGCCAGGCGGAAAAGGGTCCTTTGCTTCCGCTCGCGCGAAGACCAGATACTTGCCGTCGGGGCTCCATACTGCATCGGTCTGCACGTAACGCGGGTCATCGGCCCCCGGCAAAGGCTGGATGCGGCCTGTGGCACGGCTGTACCAGGCCAAGATTCCGCGCGTCGGATAAAACACTTGGTTGAAGCGGTAATCCTTGTAATTGGCAGTGTAATACATGTAATAGCTGGCCCGGTCATACTTCTCCGCTTCGTTGACCATCGAAACCACATACCGCCCGTCCGGCGACACCTGCGCCATGAATCCAATTCGCATACTCGATAGCGGCTTGTATCGGGAAGATTCCCACGAAATCACATCTTCTTTCCGGATGGACGTATGCGGCTGGATGGAGGTGATGGCATACAGTCCCTTGTCTCCCATGGGGCCATCGAGAATCATCCCGAACGTCTTGCCGTCGGCGGAAAACGAATGGCAATTAGCGCAGGAGTGCAGGCCCTCAAGCAGCAACCTGCTGCGAGGCTCGCCGACATAGCGCAAGCGCCAAGCGATGAAGGGTAGAGCATAGTGAGGGAGCGGCCTGACCACCCCCTTAATGGGCGCCGAGGGGATCTGCGGCACATCCCGGTAGAAGATCGGCGCGCCGACGGGGTCTTTCGAAGTCTTGATGGAGATGCTGCCGCGCGACACAGGCTCTTCCAGGTTCGCACCCTCGAACCCCGTGATGGTTACCGTCGCGGGGTGCTCTGCCGAGTGCTTCTTGATCGCTTCCCAAGTTGTGGCGTCCGGTACCCAGGTGTGGGCTGCAGCGTTTTCAGGCGAGGGCCAGGGCAGTGCGTTCGTGGGCGCGACGCAACGTTGATCAACTTCGCCGATCTGCGGCGGCTCGCCCCGTGACTGCACACGCATGCTACGCGTACCGTCACTGAACGACACATTGATTACCCAAACGACCGCACGCTCCGCAGCCTCATGCCATAAGAACTCAGGAGCCGTTATTTCGGGGGGGAAGATAGATGCTTGCACGGGGTAATCAATGGTGATCGGGCTCAGACCTTCCCCCTCAGCTGCCGATGAGCGGGAAGAGTGAGACAAAGTCACGCTTGCCGCGCTCGGCCCGAAAGGCAAACCCGACGAGCGTGTGGCGTGCCGCAAAGCAAGCCGCTCTACGGCTACGGCGGGCGCCAAGACTAAGGTTCCGAAAATGAGCGTATAAGCTGTCAGTCGGTTCACAAATCCCTCCCTGCCGGACGTACGTGCCGTCGCATACCGCACCCGCTTAATTTCTTACCCCCTTGCGTGACCGATGTCAAGTTTCGATTTGCCGATTGTTCGATTTGCCGATTCACGTTAAAGCAGTCTCTCCGCAGCGGCTACTATCCTGTCTATCTCGCGCTCCTTTTCTGGTGGGAGCTGATAAGGCTCGGCCTGCGTGAGTAGTGCCCTCAACCGATCGTGCGCAACAGCCACCGCATCCTTTACCTAGTCCTGGCTGAGTCCCTCTGACATGTCGCGGTCGAATAATTCTGGTTGCCACAGGTAGCGGCGGAAGTTGCAGGCGGTATGCTCCTCGGCGATGAAGATTCCACCGATCCCCACTCGCTGGATAAGGTCGAGACAGAAGATCCCATCTTTGATCTCGCCAAGCCGGAGGTACCGGTTGTTTGGATTGCCTCATGGGTGCGAGCCTTCGACCAGTGTTTTGGGTTCTCCTTACCTGTGGCGGCCGAAATACCCGGCGCCATCCTGGTAGCGCTCGGAGCCATTCTAACGCATGCGTGCGCAGGCGTTTTCATCCCGCGAGGGCGAGGAACCACCGCCATTTTTGATGCTCCGCACGCATTCGTCGCGATCGGCCCCTACCGATACGTTCGCCACCCAATGTACATGGGGGGGCTGATGCTCCTCCTCGGGTTCAGTCTCTACATGCGTTGGATTTCAATTCTTTTCCTGACTTTGTTGCTCCTTCTTCTCGTAACTGTTCGTCGTCTCTTACGAAGACCTTACGCTGATACGGAAATTCGGAAGCTCTTACCAGGAATACCTCAGATCCGTGCCCCGCTGGATTCCGCGCCGGTGCGTGTGATGGCAATTGTCGCCATCGGCGTGCGTTTCGAGGGAGGCTCTCAAGCGATCAGATGATTGGAATACGCAATGATTCCGGTTGCGATCACCAATACGAGGACACCAGACGCCATTGTGAGCTTGGGTCGGGGTGCGGTCCCCTGCCATTCGCCCGTAAGGGCCCCCAGCACGTTCCCAACTATGATTGAGCTGATGAGCATGATAGGAAATCCGAAGATGGCGCCAAACCTACCCAGCCGCATTGCCCCCAATCCATAGACAACAATGCCGCCGGCCCACAACAAACCCATTAGGAGCGTACCGACCCAGTAGAACCAGGTTCCGGGTTGGATGAAGTTGCCGAAGGTCTTCCTTCGCGTGGCGAGATAGACGCAATAAGAGACATTCACAAGATAGTTTGAGGTGAAGACCAGTGCCCACAGTGCATTGTTGGCCGCCGTCGGAGCCACGCCACGTCGTATCGCGGCATCGGTAATTCCCGCTCCGAAAATGAGTGCAAAATTCACAAGAGCTGACAACAAACCTGAAGTGAAACAGAAAAGGATGCCCGTGCCATAGCGAGTTCTCCTCCGTGAAGTGACCTCGGACGAGTTCACCAAAGAGACGCAACTTCTTTCCTTCATCCGCCCTGCTGCTGCGCAGACGAACAGACCTGCTATCATGACCATGATCCCCAATTGCAACGCAATGCCGGCTGGCTTAGTGAGTTGGTCCGGGCGCTGCATTAAGAGTGGAATGATCGATCCCCCGATTGCAATCAGCCCCATGACCAACGATATGCCCAGAGAAAGCCCGAGGGCGTCCAGGGCCAATCCAAGAAAAAGGCCCCCAGCCCCCCAGCCCGCTCCAAAGAGCAGCGCGCTTATCACAGCCTTCGGAGATGATGCGCTGTAGACTTCAAGCAAGTGCGGAACTGTCAGAATAGCAAGTGGCCACGGGACCAGGATGAGCGCCAACAACGAGCAAGCCCCCCATGTGTTTTCCCACGCCCACTTCGGAGCATATTTCAGTGGCAGGCAAAAGCTGCCTTCCATGAGTCCACCAAGGATAACGAGCAGCAACCCGAGATTTAGCGCGCTGGTCATGTTGAACCTCCGGCCCATGTACGTGAATTTGCTGGTGAAAGCGGAACTGCGCGGTGCAGTTTCATGCAGAATCCATCGACGATTTTGTTCACTCGTGTTCGATGCTGCACAAATAAAGCCTTTCTTGTCAAGCCTATTTCCCTTCGGGCACGGACCGAACAGAAAATAAAACGCCGTTACTGCGGCTGCGAACTTAAGAAGAACTTGACATTCTCACAATTTTTGAAAAACTATGGGTTCGTGTTTGCGGCGGAAAGAAAATTAAGAATAAGAGAAATATTGTCGGCCGAGCGGACGGTTTCAGCCTCCGAACTGGCGGAAGTGCTGGGGGTGACGAGCGCCACGGTTCGCCGGGACCTCGCTGCCTTGGAATCAGAGGGCCTTCTGGTCCGCTCGCACGGCGGTGCCGTGTCGCACATCTCCAGCACCGCCTACCAGGGCTCCTACGACTATCTTTTGGGCGTGAATAAGGCGGAAAAGGCCGCTATCGCACGGAAAGCGGCAGAGTTGATCCTGGACGGAGACACCGTCTTCCTGGAAGGCAGTACTACAGTTTTCGAGCTGGCACGGTGTTTGCGCCGCCGTTCTCGCCTCAATGTTGTGACAAACTCTCCTGCCATTGTTCTCCAGTTCCAGCACAGCCCCGGTGTCTCCGTCATATCGACAGGCGGCCAATTGATCAAGGAAATACTCTACCTTGGCGGAACGTGGACACGGCGGGCGCTCAGCGAAGTGCGCTTGGACAAGGCAGTTCTTGGGCTCTCCGCCATCGATCCCTCTTACGGGATGTCCGCGGCCGATCATGCCGAGGCCGAAATCAAGCAGTTGCTGATTAAGGCAGCGCGGCAGCGGATCGGGGTAGGAGATCACACCAAATTCAGCAAGCAGAGCTTCGCATTCGTCGGCCCCGTCACCGACCTGCACATTCTGGTAACGGACTCGGGAGTAGGTCAGGAATACGTGGAACAGCTGCGTGAGAAGGGCATCCAAGTTCTGATCGCAAGTGCACAACCCCAAAATCCCTCTACTTCAGAACAAAATCAAAAAAAATAGAATATTTCTGTTGACAAACGAAAATAGTTACCTATACTTCTGCACGATTGTTTCCGAAATATCCTCAGAAATGGCCGTGGGGTCTTTCTCCATCAATGACGTGGGATGAGCCGACGGTTCCCAGGCCTTCCCAAGCATGACGGATCTGGCGAATGTGGTTCGTAAGGTGCGCCCAGGAATTTGGATACGCCCGCTGGAGGCTTTAACGTACACGGATCCTGCCCTGTTGATCTCCAACCTCTGGCTCGGCGGAAATCAGGTTTCCCCACACGACCTGGCTTACGATCCGATAGTTCCTGAGGCGCAGGAGAAGATTCTCAACAAAGGCACAGGAGATGACAATAGCGGTTGCGTTTGGGATCGAACCCGTCGCATGGGTATCAACACACTCGCTTTCCGCTTACCCCAGCATGACGCTTTTTTTGTGCAGGATGCCGACTGCATGGGCATTTCCGCTGCGACCCCATGGGAGGCCAATCGCCATTGGCTGGATCTCCTCGCGCATAGTGGCACCGCGTTGTTTGTGCCCCCCGGCGAGGGTTCGCGTGTGCCTGAACATGCGCAAGCAATCCGCGAAGCATTTCAGTTGTCTGCTGCGGGTGGAGACGGCGGGCGTTCCGCTGGGTGTCTGGACGAAAGCACACCGCAGACTTGGACAACAGATCGCAACCAGACTCCAAGCAGCAAAACTCTGCACTGCGATTGGTACAAGGGAGTGGGCACATTCCCGTTCCCTGTTTAGGCAATTATTGAGGAGGAGAAATGTTGAAGAGACCTGGAATGCAAGCTGCCTTGATTGTGCTGTGCGTCTTTATTGGAAGTCTGATGCTCACCTCTCAGAAGACAGAAATTGCGGCATCTCCTGCTGAGGCCACCTTGCCCCGCAATCTTGCTTCTACTCCGCCAATGGGCTGGAATAGCTATGACAGCTATTGCGCCCACGTTACAGAAGACGATGTCAAGGCAAACGCCGATTACATGGCTAAGCGCCTCGCCCGGTATGGCTGGAAATATATCGTGGTGGATTACTACTGGTACTTCCCGGCTCCGACGACGGACCCACATTCGCAAGAAGGCCTGCAAGTCGCCATGGATGAGTACGGACGGCTGTTGCCCGCCACGAATCGGTTCCCATCAGCGGCCGGCGGCCGGGGTTTCAAGCCCCTGGCTGATTATGTTCACAGCAGCGGATTAAAATTCGGCATTCACATTATGCGAGGCATCCCGCGAGCGGCGGTTAAAGGGAATCTGGCGATTCTGGGCACTGGCGCCCGTGCTCAAGACGTCGTCGATTTTAAGAATACCTGTTCTTGGTCGACGGCCATGTACGGCGTGGACGTGACCAAACCTGCTGGTCAGACCTATTACGATTCCATCGTGGCGTTATATGCCCAGTGGGGCGTGGACTACATTAAGGCCGATGACATGAGCTGGGCGGATGGCAAGAATCCGGCGGGGACAACCTACCAGGCTGCGGAAATTGAGGCGCTGCGCAAAGCGATCAGCAAAAGCGGGAAACCCATCGTTTTGAGCCTCTCGCCGGGTCCAACCAGACTGGGCCATGCTGAACACGTCAAGAAATACGCAGAACTGTTTCGGATCTCTCACGACGTCTGGGATGAGTGGAAGCCCTTGAAGGAACACTTTGAGCTGTGCCGCCTGTGGTCGCCCCACATCGGCCCTAATCACTGGCCGGACGCCGATATGATCCCTCTGGGCCGTCTTCGCCTTCGCGGGTTTAACGACGCCGAGTGGCTGGCCCGAAGCCTACCGAAAAAGACTCGCTTAACTACGGACGAGGCGCGGACCCTCATGACGCTATGGCTAATCTTCCGTTCTCCGCTCATGTTCGGTGGTGACCTGCCCACACTCGATCCTTTTACCCTCTCATTCCTCACAAATGAGGAAGCTTTAGCGGTCGATCAAGAGAGTACAGCCAATCGCGAGTTGTTTGCTCGTGGGAACGAGATTGCCTGGGTCGCGGACGTTTCCATGAGTCACGACAAGTACCTCGCGGTATTTAACTTGGCCGACGATGAGACTGCCAAGGTAACAGTCCGCTGGAGTGAACTGGGCATGAGTGGCAAGTGCGGAGTGCGTGACCTTTGGGAAAGAAAGGACCTGGGCAGTTTCGAAACACAATTCGTCTCGACAATCGCGCCCCACGGCGCCGGGCTCTTTAGAGTCAAGTATGAATAGGGGTTGAGCCCAAGACCGGAGGAAACCAGTGACGACAAATGTTCGCATGTGGAACGCTCGACGAGCAGGGATAGTTATCCCTGCTTTCAACATCCCTTTTCTGCCTATAATGGAAGCGGTCGTCGAGGCACTGCGCGATTCCGATTGTTTCGGCCTCATCGCCGTGGCGCGCCCCGAGTGGATGAAGCTCGGTGCCCAGAGCGTTCGGGCCATCTATCAGGAATACCAGCGGGTCAAGGATGAACGATATACGCGCCTGCACCTTGACCATGTCCCTGTCATCGACGAAGACAATCTCCGTGTGGACTATGAGGCAATCATCCGGGAGGCCATCCAACTCGGTTATCAATCAGTGATGGTGGATGGCTCCCGCCTCCCCTTGGAGGAGAATATCCAGGCGACCGGGAAGATCGTGTGTCTCGCGCACGCCGCAGGTATCCCGGTCGAGGGCGAATTGGGAGCGGTGTTAGGTCACGAGGCTGGTCCGCTTCCTCCTTACGAGGAACTCTTCGCCAGCGGGAGAGGCTTCACGGCGGTTGAGGATGCGCGGCGATTCGTCCAGGAGACAGGAGTTGACTGGTTGTCGGTGGCGGTGGGGAATGTGCACGGGGCCATTTCCGCCACCACGCGGCACAACAAGAAGGTCGAGGCAAGACTGAATATCGAACACTTGGAGCGTATTTACGAAGCGGTGCAAATTCCGCTGGTTCTGCACGGGGGGAGTGGAATTCAGAAAAAGTATGTTCAGGAGGCCATTCATCGGGGAATCGCCAAGATTAACATTGCCACGGCCATCCGCCAGCCTTACGAGTCGGCCCTGAGGGAATCGCCGCAGTCCGCCCGAAAGGCGGCATACAACGCCGCAGTGGAAGTTCTGAGGGAAGAACTCGAGCTTCAAGGCTCCCGACGGCTTGTTAATCCGGAACCTTGATGAGCGCGGAGCGAGGGGCGATGCCGCAAGGCGCGGTTTTGACGCCATGTGCCTGTCATCCTGAGGAGCCCTGCTTTTCGGGAGACGAAGGATGTCGGCAGTTCGCATGCCAGATTGGCGACTTTGCCGCGGGAGGGAACTGCATAGATGCTGTGCGGAAGTTGCCCTGGGCAAACTGCGAGGATTCTTCGCGTCACCCTTGACCGGACAGCCCAGGGCTTCGCTCAGAATGGCAGGCGAAGGGCGAAGAATGCCGAGCGAAGCGATGAGGATGATAGCGGGTGGGCGCAGCATAGCGGTCGTCCTTTAACATTATTTGGAGGTTATTATGAACAGCAGTAAGTCTACGTTTGCGTTATTCATCGGTAATCGAGGTCTTTTCCCTGCTTCGTTGCTCGAGGCGGCGCGCCACGAAATGGCTGAGGTGCTGAAGAACCTTGGCCATGAGGTCTTGATGCTGGAGGCCGGAGCCACGCGTCATGGCGCCGTGGAAACGGTCCAGGAAGGTCAACTTTTCGCCAATTTCTTGCGCCAGAACGCTAGCAAATTTGATGGGGTGGTCGTGTGCCTCCCGAATTTCGGGGATGAAACGGGAGCGGTCACGGCATTGAGGGATGCCGCTGTTCCGATCCTGATTCAGGCCTACCCGGACGAATTGGAAAAGATGGCTCCGGAGCAGCGGCGCGATGCGTTCTGCGGCAAGCTCTCCATCATGGACGTCTTTTGCCAGTACGGGTTGCCTTTCACCGCTCTCAAAACCCCCACACAGTGCATCCAGTAAGTCCGCGATTCGCAGCCAACATTGATTACTTCGACCGCTTGTGCCGCGTGGTGAAGGGCATGAAATCAATGGTGGTGGGCGCCATTGGCGCGCGCACCACCGCCTTCAAGACGGTCCGCATCGACGAGCTGGCGCTCCAGCGGCATGGGATCACGATGGAAACAGTAGACCTCGCTGATGTTTTCGCGAGGATGTCCGCTCTCAGCGCCACGGACCCCAGGCTCCTCGCCAAAGCTGAAAGTCTGAGACGGTATACCTCCTGGACCGGCGTGCCCGAAGCCGCGCTCGAGACCTTAGCCAAGCTGGGGGTGGTTCTTGACATCCTCATCGAAGAGTTCGGCATGCAAGCGTTGGCCGTCCGCTGCTGGGTCGAGATGCAAAAGCAACTCCACATCTCGCCCTGCGTTCTGTTGAGCGAGATGAACGAGCGTGGTGTCGTTGCCTCGTGCGAAGTAGACGTTAGCAATGCCATAGCCATGTATGGGCTGAGCCGAGCTTCCGGCACGGTTGCGGCGTGCCTGGATTGGAACAATAATTACAGGGATGAGGATGACAAGTGCATCCTTTTTCATTGCGGTCCGGTGCCGCAGACTATGATGGCTTCGCGAGGCCAGATCACCGACCACCTCATTCTTGTCAACGTCGTAGGCCGGGGGTGCGGTTACGGGTGCAACACGGGCCGCATTGCTCCCACTCCTTTCACCTTCGGCAGCCTGCTAACGGAAGCGGGCAAGCTGAAGTTATATCTTGGGCAGGGCCGGTTCACGGCAGATCCTATCCCGGAGCATTATTTTGGTTGCGCTGGCGTGGGCGAGATCGGCAACCTTCAGGATGCCCTGCAAACCATCGGCAGCCAGGGGCATCGCCATCACGTCAGCGTCACTCCGGCGCACGTGGCCGCTCCCGTAAGAGAAGCGTTCGCGAAGTATCTCGGATACGAGGTGACATCGGTGTAGCGCGGGCGCCCCACCCGCTGTGGCGGAAGCATCTTGCTCCCCCAAGAGGGCACGGGAAGATGCCCGCGATGCAGTTAACCCGATATCGTTCAGGGACAATCCGTATGAGTCTGCTGGGTATCGATGTCGGAACTTCAGGGTGCAAAGCGGCGGCCTTTGCAGAAAGCGGGAAGTGCCTTGCCAGCGCCTACCGTGAATATGCCACCTTGCACCCTCGCCCGGGCTGGGCTGAACTCAACAGCCGCGAAGTGTGGAACTGCATTAAGAGCACGATCGCCGAGGTGTCCGGACTGGTAGCCCGAGATCCTGTTCGGGCACTCTGTGTCAGCTCCATGGGCGAAGCCATGACGCCGGTATCCGAGAACAGACAGATTCTTGGTTCCTGTGTTCTGTCCTCAGACACCCGCGGTGTGGAATACGTTGAGGCCCTCTCGCGCAGGATATCTCAAGAGGCCTTCTTTCAGATCAACCCTAATATTATTGGCCCGCAATATTCCCTGCCCAAACTCCTCTGGCTGCGGGAACATCAGCCCGCTTTCTACGCGCACACCCACAAGTTCCTTCTCTGGGGGGATCTCGTGGGTTTCATGCTGGGATGCGACCCGGTCACCAGTTACTCCCAGGCCAATCGCACGCTCCTCTTCGATATTCGCAAAGAGGGCTGGTCTGACCCATTACTTCTTTTGACCGGAATCGAACGCGCGAAGCTTCCGGCTCCGCAGCCCAGCGGCAGCGTCGCCGGAACCGTTTGTGAGAGCGCGGCTCGGGAACTGAACCTCCCCAAAGATGTGGACGTGGTGGTCGGCGGCCATGACCAGTGCTGTAGTTCATTGGGCGCGGGCGTCTACCAGGCGGGAAAAGCCGTTTGCGGCATTGGAACCTTTGAGTGCATTACCCCTACCTACGATCATCTCCCCGACGGTGCGGCGATGTTGCGCCACGGTCTCAATATTGAACATCACGTTCTGCCGGACCTTTTTGTATCTTTCATCTATAACCAGGGCGGGACGCTGGTGCGGTGGTTCCGCGACACCTTCGCCTGCGCGGACCGCAAATTGCTTCCTGCCGGCGAAGACATTTACGAAGCCCTGGCCCGTGAAATGCCCCCCGAGCCTACGCACCTCTTTACCCTCCCCTATTTTGAAATGACCGGTCCGCCAAGCTTTATTGCTGATGCTTCCGGCGTTGTGGTGGGACTCAAGACTAGCACGACACGCGGCGAGATCCTCAAATCCATCATGGAATCGGTTACCTTTTATTTTGCTGAGAACTTGCATGTCTTGAACGAGCTTGGCGTGAGTCCTTCGGAATTTGTCGCCACTGGTGGAGGAGCGAAATCGGACCAGTGGCTTCAGATCAAGGCTGACATCTTTGGAGTTCCATTTGCCCGGCCACACGTCACCGAAGCAAGCGTGCTCGGGGCTGCCATCCTGGCTGCGATCGCCGTTGGAGTCTTTCGCCATCCCGGCGAAGCGGTAGGCCAATTCGTCAAAGTCGAAAAGTTGTTTGAGCCGGATCCAATCCGCCACAGGATCTATCAGCAGAGGCTAGAAGCGTACCGTGAATTGTTTCCGCTCCTCAAGGATTTCCTTGCCAGACTTGAAACAAGCGGGCGGGATTAACTGGAAATCGAGAGTGATGGTTCGCCTTAATGAGGTACATAACAGGTCGCGCGAACCTTGGTCAGAAAGTGCTCGCCGACGAACCATCACTCAGTAATGTAAAAGCCGCCTAGTGGCCGGTCGGCGATCACCCAACCTTTGCGAGTTTCGCATGCCGGCGTGCAGACGCTTCATCCTCTCCGCTTGCCAAGTGTGTGTAAAAGGACCTCATCAACGCACATTTCATCCTTTCCAGTACCTCGGGAATCTCAATCGCTGATTTGTGCGAGGTGAGCTCCTTTGCGGGCACTTAATGACTGCTGGCACCAGCAAGAATAGTAAGACTTATTACAAGTGGGAGCGGCGGGCCTTGGCGGCCATGGTCGAGGCGCTGGGCAATCGGGAGCCGGGACGCCCGTCGTTGCCCATCGACCTGGAGAAGGAAGCCCTCGAGCATCAGACCCAGGAGTTGCAGGCGAAGCTCGAAGTCCTGGAGCAGAGGGAGCAGATCCGTCAGCGGTTAGAGCAGCTGGATTAAAAAAAGCCTGAGGTCGCCGAGGTTTTTCCCGCAGCCTGCTAGACTGAAGTGAGAAGCACCTCCTGATCCTTGGTGGCAGATTCCACAAGCGCCACTGCAATCCTGATCCCATCGAGTGCCTCTTCCGCCGTAACCACTTGTGGTTTCTCTCCCTTTGTCACACAAGCGAGAAAGTACGACAGCTCGGCCGCCAGACTGCCTTCCACATGTGCTCGGATGCGGGGCGCGCCAATCGTATCGGGAACCAGGAGGCCCCCCTCCAGCCAAAAGCTCAGTCCCCCATCGACTAATTCTATCCTGGCTATACCTCTGTCCGGAATGAGCTGTAAGGAATCATTACTGAACACGCCAACGGCGTCAAGGGTTAACCAAGCCGACTCGATAATTCCCAGCGCTCCGTTGCTGAACTCGATGATCCCCCACACCAAGTCAGGCGTCTCACTGACTTGGATCGAGCGGTGGTATCCCCGCACCCGCCGAACTTTGGATTGCGCGTACCAAAGGAGCAGATCGATATCATGGACCGAGACCGCAAAGATGGGATGGGCGCGTGCGTACTTTTTATAGTTCCCCTTCGTTCGGTTTCGTCGCGCGTGAACCGAGGCGATGGTGCCGAGTTCGTGGTTGTTCAGCATCTCCTTAACGAGCGCGAAGCGGGTCTCAAATCGCAACAGGTGTCCCGGCATGAGAATGACGTCCGCCCGCCGCGCGGCAGCGATCATCTTTTCGACGTCGGCCACCGAATACGCCACTGGCTTTTCTACGAGGATATGTTTTCCGGCACTGGCCGCTGCCTCGACGGGCCTGAGGTGCTCGGATTCCGGAGTGACTATGCTGACAGCCTCAATCTCTTTCAGCGCACATAGATCTTCATAGTTTTCAAACCAATGGGGGATGTGAAAGGTCTCGGCTATTTGCTTTGCTCGGCCCGGCATCGGGTCTGCCACGGCTATTACC
>JBAVYG010000291.1:0-3031 GCA_049698675.1 Terriglobia bacterium | reverse complement strand
TATGAGGAGGATTCAATGAGGGGAAGTGAGTGGCTTTTAGCCATACTACTGTTAAGCAGTGGCGGGGCCCAGGGTCAAGTTTCTTCGTACCGCCGCCCGGAACTCCTGATTGAAACACGGGAGCTTGGGAAACTGCTCTCAGACTCGCAATTGCGTCTTGTGGACGCACGCCCTCTGGAAGAATATCGCTTAGGACATTTGCCTGGAGCGGTGAGCCTTCCCGCTCCCGCAACCCATGATCCGGACGCGAATCGTCGCGGGTTCCCATTACCTCCGGAAAGAGCTGAGCAACTCTTTCGGGGGGTGGGAATCAGCTCAAACTCTCAGGTTGTGATCTATGATGACCAAGGGAACCGATTCGCGGCACGCGTATTTTACGTTCTCGAGTTTTTCGGGCATTCACATGTGCAAGTTTTGAACGGCGGCTTTAAGAAGTGGCAAAGCGAAGGACTTCCGCTTACCACAGATTCTCCCGGCATCGCACCGGGTGACTTTAAACCACTGGCGAACTCAGCCATCATCGCTACCTCCGAGTGGGTGAACGCGCACCTGAAAGATCCCAAGGTGAGGCTACTGGACGCCCGATCCGTGGCGGAATTCAAGGGAGAGAGGATCCAGGGCCCGCGCGGGGGCCATATTCCGGGCGCCATCAACCTCGAATGGACGCGGGTTATTAATTCCGGCGAGATCAAAACCTTTTTGGATGCGCCTTCGCTCGCAAAGCTCTTCTCAGACGCTCAGATTTCGCCCGGGCAGGAGGTAGTCACTTACTGCCAAGGCGGTATGCGCGCCGCTGACCTCTATTTTGCGTTGCGCCTGGTCGGGTACGAGCGGATCCGCATCTACGACGGCTCCTGGCAGGAGTGGAGTGTCCTTGCTGATCTGCCCGTGGAAAAATGAGAAAAGGTTAGTGGAGAATCCGCCTAGTCAGGGCAGACGACTACTGGTCGATTGAAGTGCCGGTCTGTAAATGGCAAACCGGCAAAGGGTGGGAGCCAGCCTTGAAATTATAGAGGCAACAACCCTCGTGTTTCATGCAACTCTAAGGCTGGCAAGGGCTTACTCAGCGCGTGGCAATGCCGTGGGCGAAGGGCGACTTCGTTGACTTGAATGGGCGCGTGTGTTACGGTAACCCAATAGTCTATTATCAGTGCAAGGAGGCGGAGCGTGTAAATGGCTTTTAACAAAGCCAAAGCGCTGCAAGAGGCGGAAAAACTTGTCATCCAGGGCAAGATCAGTCGGGCGATTAAGCGATACTTCGACATCCTCGAGAGGGACCCCTCCGATGTAATCCTGCTCAACACAATTGGCGACCTTTACATCCGCGATAGGAATGTTTCAGAGGGTCTAAAGCAGTTCTACAGGCTTGCCGAGGCTTACGTTCAGGATGGATTCATACTCAAAGCGACCGCCATTTATAGGAAGATCGTCAAGCTTGAGCCGGACTCGGTAGACCCCTTACTGAAACTCGTTGAGCTCTACCAGACACAGAGGCTGGCCCGCGAGGCCCGCGAACTGTACTACCAAGTCGCCGAATTCTACAAGAAGAAAAAGCAGAACGACAAGGCGCTTGAAACCCTGCGCAAAGTGGTGCAGTTGGATGTCGAGAACGTCCCGGCGAGGGTCCGCCTGGCGGCGTTTTGCGAGGAGATAGGACGCAAGGACGAAGCCACGCAAGTTTACCTGGAAACCGCGCAACTGGCGTTTCGCCGGGGAGACCTGGCTGCTGCCCAGGTCACTTTGAAGAAGGTACAGGAATTAGATCCGGAGAACCCCCAGATACATTTGCTCAGGGCCCGCGAAGCATTGGCGAGCAAGCACCCCGAGGAAGTCGAGGCGATCCTGAGTGCCATTCCGGGATTGAAGGACGATCCTACCGGGCGGTCACTCCTGATTGATTCTTATCTTTCGACTCAACAACTGGAGAAAGCGGAAAAGCTGGTGCCGGACCTCTTTCGCGCCAACCCGACGGACTTCTCGCCGGTTGCTTCCTTCGTGTCGGCGTGCGTGCAGGTGGATGAATTCGACAGGGCTTTTAGGGCCTTATCCGGGTTGGCAGATGAGCTTATTAAGCAAGGGAACACAAGCTCTTTGATGCAGTCGTTGCGCCTGATCTGGAGCAAGTCTCCCCAGCACCTCCCTACCCTCGAGCTGATTTATCGGATTTGCGATGAGCGGGAGGAGGAGTACGCGCTTACGGAAATCCTGGAAGCACTGGGCCACGCCTATGTGCAGGGCGGGCAATTCGAGAAGGCCGAGCAGGCTTTCCAAAGGCTCGTAAGTCGCGAACCTGCGAACCAACGTTACAAGGTCTTGCTGAAGCAGGTTCTCAAGAAGCAGGGTAAGGAAATCGGCAAAGCGTTCGTTGCAGGTCCGCCGTCCTCCGCAATCGACCTTACTCAAGAAGGGGGATTGGCCGCTCCGGCGGCCTCTGGTTTGGCTGATGCGGAGCGAGAAGCGATGGTAAAGCAGGCGCTTGACAACAGCGAGCTTCTCGCGCGTTACCATTTGGTGACGAAAGCGGTTGCGGAGCTCGACAGGGTTCTGGAGATTTATCCTGACGAGCCCGAAATCCACAGACGCCTGGTCGGGATGTGCTGGAAGGTCATGTCTGAACGGGCTGAGCAGGCGGCCCAGGCACTGGTGAGGATTTATACGCAGCAAGGTGATACTGAGGGCGCCAAGCGATATGTGCAAATGGCTGGCGGGCGAGAGGCTCTGGCCGCGGAGGCAATTCCCCTCCAAGCGGTCCGCGCACCGGCGCTGCGCCCGGAATCCTTACCACCCCCTCCGGCACAACCTGCGCCTGCCGCTTCGGGGGAGATCGAGCTCGCCTCGGGATCCACGTTCGACCTCTCGCGCCCGCCGGAGCAAAAAGCTCCTGCCACGCCGCCCGCAGACATCCCTTCTGATTTTTCAGTGGTTCCGGGGATGGAGTCGCCAAGCGCGGCTGCTGTAGGAACACCGTTTGATCCCTCAATCCTGCCCACCCGCGAAACTCCGCTCCCGGCTCCTCTTGACTTGCCGTTCG
>JBAVYG010000290.1:0-2715 GCA_049698675.1 Terriglobia bacterium | reverse complement strand
CCCCAATCCTCTTTGGTTCCGAAGAATCCAGCGGACACCATTATTTTTGTTTGGTTTTTGTCCTTACTGTCATCGAGATGGCAATGATAGACCATATAAAAATAGCCATCAGCGTCACGGCTGAGGGTTCAGTCGCTTTAGCAACTTCTCGTAGTCGCGCCGGATGGTTGGATCCTCGGGAGCCAGTTCATAGGCTCTTCGGTACTCCTCCAACGCGGGGTGAAGCTCGCCTTTTTGCTCAAGGGCCAGGCCGAGGGCGTTGTGTGCCATCGCGTAATCAGCCTTCACACGGATCGCCATGCGAAACTCGGAAATCGCGCCGTCCAAGTCCCGCTTCTCGCCCAGCGCAAGGCCCAGGTTGAAGTGCGCATCCGCATTATCGGGCTTCAGCCGGATCGCCGCCCTCTCTTCAGTGATCTCACCGTCCCAGTCCCCCTTCAAGCCCAGGTTCACGCCAAGTCCGAAGTGCGCCCGCGCGTCATTGGGCCTCAGCCGAACCATTTCGCGATACTCGGCAATCGCACCGTCAAAGTCCCCTTCCCGTTCCAGCTCCAAGCCACGTAGGCCGTGTGCGTCCGCGACATCGGGTTTGAGCCGCATTGCCTCGCGATACTCGGCGATTGCGCCATCGAAGTCAGCCTTTGAAAATAGCGCATCTCCCTTGAGAAGGTGTCGTTCGGCAAGGCGTGCCTTCGTATCTGGTGGCTGCGAACCGGGCTTGGGCGGTTGCCGGCTTGCAGCTGTCGGCGACTGGCTGGCTGCGACTTTCTGCCCAGCGACGTCCCCGCCACAACGGAACCCGAAGTGGTCGAACCTGCTGACAGGATTGCCCAAGAGGCGGTCCGATACCCGTACGCTCCTGGGAAAGACGACCCAGGACCCGCCACGCAGAACGCGCAATCCTCCACTCGTGGGCCCCGATGGGTCTTGGGACGGGCTGTTTTGATAGTAGTTAATGTCCAACCAGTCGTTCACCCACTCATCCACGTTCCCCAGCATGTCGTACAATCCGAATGCGTTGGCTCGCTTCTGGCCAACTTCGCGTGTCTTTTGGCCGCTGTTGTTGTAATACCAGGCAACCTCATCGATTGGCCCATATCGCGCCCCGGTGCTCCCGCCGCGTGCGGCGTACTCCCACTCCGCTTCTGTAGGCAGCCGGCCTCTCGCCCAGGCGCAATAGTCGTGTGCGTCATTCCAGTTCACCATCACGATAGGCATGGTGTCATTCGCCCAGCCGCTGTTAAAGTACGGAGCATTTGGCATTTCCCGCCCCGTGGCGGCTGCGAAGCGTTTGTAAGCGCCCACCGTCACTTCTGTCTGCCCCAGCCAGAAACCCTTCGTGATCGTCACTTGATGAGGGGGCTTCTCGTCAGCGCCGCACTCGTTGTCACCGGGTGAGCAACCCATCATGAAGGTCCCGGGCCGAATCCAGACATACTTGAGTCCGTCTTTGGGATTGACCCTCGCCGCCCCTGGCGTGGGGACAAGTTCCGCCAGCGGCACGTCGACCCTGGGCTTTTGCGCAGCGCGCACGGTAGCGCCGGAAGCCGGCCTCGTAACATGCGCTGCTGGCTGCTCTGCCGACCGGGAGAAATACCAAATCCCAGCGGCGATGACGGCCAGCAGAACCAAGCCAAGGACGGCGAACTTTACCCAGCTTGAACCCTCTGTCACGGCCGGGAGATGCGGCGGTTCGCTCAACGCAGGCGGCACGATTCGGGTTGGAGGAATCACGACCGGGGCTTGGGCCGTGGGCGAAGGCTTAGCGGCGCTGGTTAGTTCGGCTGCAAATTCCAACACCGAGCTGTAGCGCTGGTCGCGGTCTTTGGTGAGGGCCTTCATCACCACGCTTTCGAGTTGGGGCAGCGCGGGGAGGTCGGGTTTGACGGTGCGGAATGGCGGTGGGTCTTCCTGCATGTGCATGCGCAGGTATCCGACTGGCGTGTCGGAATGAAACGGCGCGCGCCCGGTGAGCATCTCGTACACCACCACGCCGAGCGAGTAGATGTCAGAGCGCGCGTCGAGTTCATCTCTCCTCATGCCCGACGCCTGCTCGAATGACATATATGCGGGCGTGCCGAGGACCATGCCGGTCTGCGTGTGGGTAGCGGATTCGCGCAGCTTGGCAATGCCGAAATCGACGATTTTCACCAGCACGTTCGCCGATGAGCGGGGTAGCGCAGACCTGTTTGCCAAGGTCTGCGGCTTTTCCGGCCGGTCGTAGCCAAGGGCCGCGGACCTAGAGAACAGGTCCGCGCTACTACTCGCTGAAGATTCCTCCTCAGAATACGTCAAGAAGATGTTATCGGGTTTGAGGTCGCGATGAATGATGCCCAGCTTGTGCGCGGCGTTCAGCCCCCGCGCCGCTTGCTGGAGAATTTCCGCAACCTCAGGCACGGGAAGTTGACCCCGCCGCGTGAGGGCTTGACGGAGAGATTCGCCATCCAGGAACTCCATGGCGATGTAGGGTGTGCCGTCATCGGCCTGGCCGGATTCGTAAATGGTGACGACGTTCGCGTGACGAATGCGCCCTGTGGAAGCCGCTTCATTCTGAAAACGCAGCAGGAAGTCGGGGTCATCCAGCAGCTTGCGGTTCAGCACTTTGAGCGCCACCGGACGATTGCCGACCGCGATCTGCTCGGCGAGGAAGACCGTGCCCATCGCGCCCGCGCCCAATCGGCGGACAAGGCGATAACGACGGGACAGTCCAGCGGC
>JBAVYG010000289.1:0-27648 GCA_049698675.1 Terriglobia bacterium | reverse complement strand
CATCCACCACCGGCTGCTCCAAAGCAAGCTCACGCCACGCGTGGCCGTCCTGGGGCTCTACGCGCTGGCGGCGCTGTTTTCGCTCGGGTCGCTCCTTATCATTCGGTCCACCGGAAGCCTGATAGCGCTGGTGGCGGTGTTGGCCGGCGCCTCAGGGTGGTTTCTGACCAGCCGCCTTCGTTACGAGGAATTGTCGGAATTGAACGTGTACGTATCGCGAGCCATGCAATCGCAACGGCGGGTGCTGGTTAACGAAATCCTGATTCGCAAAGCCTCGAGGCAGTTAGAGGCGAGCCCCGCATTGGAGGAAAGCTGGCAGGCGTTGGTGGAGACCATGGAAGCTTTGGACTTTGACGGAGTCACGTGTCAGCTTTCGCGCTGGCCGAATGACTCTGCGCCCCTCCTAGCCCCCTGGTCGCGCTCTGGAGAGAAGGAATCGAAGGATTGCTGGAGCGTCTCCATCCCACTGCGCGCTGGGGAAAAAGCTCTGGGGATGATACAACTTTGGCGCGCCCTCAGTAAGGACCGCCTCGCCTTCCAGTTTTCCTCGCTTCTGGACACCCTCATGCCGCCCTTTGAGAAGCAACTGAAGCGCCGCTACGAGGCCGAGGAAGCGGGTCCGGCGGTGGCACAGAGTGTGAGGCCAAGTCCTGCCTTGCAACCCAATCTCCTGGCAGACGGAAGGGAAGGATGAAGCAACTTCTGCAAGATCTTCGCTCGCACGAATTACGAGTGGAGGAGGTGCCACCCCCTTGCTGCTTGCCGGGAGGGGTGGTGGTCAAGAATGAGGCTTCGCTGATCAGCAGTGGGACTGAACGTGCGACGATCGACCTGGGAAGCAAGACGCTGCTGGGCAAAGCGCTGGAGCGGCCGGACCTTGTGCGGCAACTCTTTCGTCGCCTTAAGACCAGTAGCATCGCGGACGTGGTTGCGACGGTGCGCGCCCGTCTGGATACCGCCGTAGCCCTGGGCTACAGCTCTGCCGGCGTGGTTCTGGAGGTGGGAGAAGGGGCAGGAGAATTTTCCGTGGGCGACCGCGTGGCCTGTGCTGGAGCGGGACACGCCGGCCACGCTGAGGTAAATTGGATTCCCAAGAACCTGTGTGTGAAGATTCCGCCCAACCTTAACTTCGAGTCGGCAGCTTCGGTAGCACTGGGGTCTATTGCCCTGCAGGGAGTGAGGGTGGCAGAGGCGAAGCTGGGAGAGCGAGTGGCGGTAATCGGGTTGGGACTGGTGGGGCAGCTTGTGGCGCAAATTCTCCGCGCCGCTGGGTGTGTAGTATGGGGGCTGGACCCGGACCCGGAGCGCGTGAGATTGGCCTATGAACTTGGCGTGGATTTCGCTTGCCAGAACCGAGAGTGGGAACAGAGCCCGTGCAGCGCCTTATGCCAGCGCGGCGAGGGAGCCGACGCGGTGATCCTTACGGCGTCGACCCGCTCAGCGGAGCCTATCCAGTTGGCGGGAGAGCTGGCGCGTGACCGAGGTGTAGTAGTGGTGGTGGGCGATGTGCGTGCCGATATTCCTCGTGGCCCCTATTACAAGAAAGAACTGCAGGTGCGCTACTCACGCTCCTACGGGCCGGGCCGCTACGATCCTGAGTACGAGGAGCGAGGCGCCGACTACCCCT
This sequence comes from Terriglobia bacterium, assembly GCA_049698675.1. GTDB lineage: Bacteria > Acidobacteriota > Terriglobia > UBA7540 > UBA7540 > CAVROP01. Next base: position 26,021 of record JBAVYG010000289.1, on the reverse strand, counting down.
ACGGCTTTGTGCGTTGGACAGAGAAGAGAAATATGGAAGCTTTTCTGGAGCTGGTGGCGCAGCAAAAGGTGCGTGTTGAGCCACTGCTGACGCATCGCTTCAGCATTGGCGAAGCCTTGCAAGCTTACAAGTTGCTTTCAGGCGAGACCAAAGAGAGGTACGTGGGCATTCTTCTCACTTATCCTCACACCGCGCCGTTGTCGAACCGGGTAGCACTTCCGCAACCGTCGCCGCGCCCCGATCCAACAAGGGCAACCCGTGAGACCGTCGGTGCGGGATGGATTGGGGCGGGAAGCTTCAGCCGTTCGAGATTGCTGCCGACCCTGCGGAAGGTCGGGGGCGTCGAGTTCTTGGGCTTAGCCAACGCCACGGGGACTTCAGCGCAGAGGGTCGCCAAGAGTTTCGGCTTTCGCTATTGCTCGACCGATCCCAATGAGATTCTGAACGACCCGGCCGTCCACGCGGTCTTTATTGCTACCCGGCATCACCTGCACGCCCCTTTGGTCGTCGCAGCCCTCGAACATGGCAAACACGTTTTTGTGGAGAAGCCTTTGTGCGTCAATGAGGCGGAACTGAATCAAATTGCAGAGGCGTTTGGCAGCTCAGGGCGCATACTCAGCGTGGGCTTCAATCGCCGCTTCTCCCCCTTTGCCCGCGAATGCAAGAAGTTCTTCGAGGGACGTCGTGAGCCGCTATCAATTCTCTACCGGGTGAATGCAGGTCGCTTGCCGCACGCCCACTGGATTCATGACCCTGCGCAAGGGCATGGCCGGGTGATAGGCGAAGTCTGCCACTTCATTGATCTGGTGGGGTTCCTGACCTCCTCGCTACCCACAGAAACCCAGGCTTGGCCAGTAAAAGGCGCCAGCGACAACGCTGAAGACAACCTTCACATTCAGGTTCTCCTTGCCGACGGCTCGCGGGCTGAGATCTTCTATCTCTCTTCTGGCGACCCAAGCGTTCCGAAAGAGCGCCTGGAAGTCTATGGCCAAGCGCGAACCGCAATTTGCGATGACTTTCGGAAAGCGTGGTTTTATTTCGATAACCACTGCCGGTCCAGGTCCCTCTTCTCTCAGGACAAAGGGCATCGAGAGGAACTGCGAGCCTTCGTTGCGGCGGTGGCGAGCGGCGGGGAACCGCCCATTCCCTTCGAAAGTCTCCGCGCCACGACTCTGGCCACTTTTCGCGTCCGCGAGTCGCTACGATGCGGCAAGGCGTTGCCGGTTTCTCCCTCTGACCCCGCCTAACATTGCTTTAGATTCGACTTCCCCACCCAAAGCTTTGTAACAACCTTCCACAGCATATACAGATCGCCAAGAAATGAAAGTTCTTAGCGTCTGTCCACAATTTAAAAGCAAATCCCTTCCAGGTTGTCTGCCCTTCCAGGAGCTTCGCGTCCTCTTCGGCCTTTCGCGCCCTCCCAACCTTGAGCTCCTGAGCCATTCCCTTAGCCCATTCTGATTCTGCCCTCGAAATCCTCCGCTCGGAAATGTGTGTCCCTGGCGGTGTGCCATCGAGACCCGGGTCTATGGTGAGATTCAATCTCATCATGGTCGGTCCCCTTTTGAGGTTAAACCAAGACGGCGTTTCGTTGGCCAGACGGAGCCCGCGTGGCTCACAAAGCTAGCCATCTAAGTAGGCTACGGTTCGTTGCTGGCCGGGCAGTGAGCGAGGTTTAGGCTTCAGGCTTCGGCGTTCCTTGCCCTACGGTGGGGAAGAACACGGAGCGCCTTAACAATTTCACCGCCGTGGGGAGAATTCTTCCTCCTCCAGCTAATGTACCCCCCCCGTCCAGCCGAAGATAGGGGTAAAGGCCAGATGGGCTTGCAAGGTATTCTCCTGTAAGTCACAGGGCGGAGCGAAGTCCCACTTTGCAACCCAATCTCCTGGCAAGCGGAAGGAAAGGATGAAACGATTCCTGCAAGCTCTTTGCTCCGACGAAGTGCCAGACTAGGAAGTGTGACCCCCCTTGCGGCTTGCCGGGAGGGATGTTGGTCAAGAATGTGGAAGTTGTCTTAAGGAGTGAAGATCATGGCATGGGGAGCAAAAGGTCCGCTTTTGAGGGTTATGTTGCTTGGCGGGGCTGGCGGTAGGGCAGGTGGCCGTTTACTTTACGGCGCGGGGCGCCCAGGTGGGGGGGCTGAGTTGGGGGCGGTGTTGGCTGTGGTTGGCTTAATTTGCCTGAGTGGACTTGCATGGGCGCAGAATCCAGTTCCGCCTACGACTGTGGCCCCGATCTCCCCCCAGAGGCCGGCAGCCTCGAGCGCCTCTCCGAGCAACCGGGTGGGAGCGCGGTATGTGGTCGCCAAGGACGACCTTCTGGAAGTCTACGTCGTAGATGCACAAGAGCTTTCGCGCGAGTATCGGGTAGACGAGGATGGGATGATAACTCTTCCGATGCTGTCGCGACCGGTCATGGCGGCAGGCCTGACGCTCGACCAGCTTTCAAAAGCCATTCGCGAGGATCTTCTTGAGGGCGGACTGCTAACGGATCCCCAAGTCACTGTTACGGTGAAATCTTCGCCGTTGAATACCGTGGTGCTTTCCGGCGCGGCCAAGAAACCGGGGGTTTATCCGGTTTACGGTCACACGACGTTGCTCGAACTCTTGACCGAGAGCGAAGGTCTTAGCGACGATGCGGGTGGCACGGCGATTGTCACCCGCGCGGAGAATGCTCCGGTGGGGCCGGGGCCTGACGTTGCCCAGGCTGCGCAGGATGCCAATCCAGCGATCTCACGCACGGTGAAGGTTGACGTCTGGCGACTCTGGCAGAACGGCGACGCGAGCCTGAACGTAGATTTGTACCCGGGGGATCGGGTTATGGTTCAACGGGCCGGAATTGTTTACGTAATGGGAGGTGTGATCCGGGCCGGGGGCTATGTCCTGTCCAACGAGCAGGAGCAAATGACGGTGCTGAAGGCTATTGCCTTGGCGGGCAACTTCACGCACGAGGCAAAGCCAGCAAAAGCCGTAATCATCCGCAAGGCGCCAAGTGCTCCCGGCGGAAGACAGGAAGTTCGGGTAGACCTCAAGAAGGTCCTGTCGAACCGGGCTCCGGATCAACAACTGTTGGCTAGCGACATCCTTTATGTGCCCGAGAGCGGGGTCAAGAGAACCCTCGACACAGTTTTCAACACCGCAGTCTATGCTTCGGTTTGGCGTATCCCGTATTAGAGACTGACTGCGGGGGGTGAAGGCGTAAACTCAGCATATTGGGGTGTTTCATGCCGGGCGGCCCTTCAGGGGCGCGAGCAAGAAGCGCAGTTGGGGCTGGGGCGAGAGAGATGGCAGAAAATGACAAGCTAATCCCGACGAACGGGGTTCTTCCTGACCACCCCACGTATCCGGTATACCCCGTCTCGGACCTCGAGCCTTCGGGGCCTGACGAATACTCGTTCCGTACCTACTGGGAGGTTCTTAGAAAGCGCCGGGGCACCGTTTTCACGGTTGCCTTCATTATCACAGTTTTGGTGACGCTCGTTGTCTTCCGAATGAAGCCGGTGTACCGCGCCACGGCCCGCATGGAGGTGCAGGCGGAGACGCCCCAACTGCAAACGCTCAACGAGCTTAACCCGAGTGTGGCCACCGACGGAGCATTCCTCCAAACTCAAGTGGATCTCTTGCAGAACAACAACCTGGCCTGGGAAACGATACAGCAGTTGGGGCTTGCGGCTGGGAACCCGGAGCTCAGGGCTGCCGGGGAGGGCGGGCCAGCGAGCACCGACAGGTCTCCCGCCGCAACTCAGTCAAATCTGATTCGGGCTTTTAAGAAGCATCTTCATGTTGAGTTGCTGAATGAAAGCCGGTTGGTGGAGGTCAGCTTCGAGAGTGTTGACCCCAGCCTAGCGGCGCGTGTAGCCGACGCCCTTGTCAAGAATTACGTGGAGTCCAATTTTCGTTCCAAATACGATACGACCCGGCAAGCCTCGGCGTGGATGGAACAGCAACTCGACGAGCTCAAAGCCAAGGTTGAGAAATCTCAGCAGGCGCTGGTTGACTACGAGCGCCGGGAGTCGATTGCCGATATCGGGAACAAAGAGAACGTGGTGGGACAACGGCTTGCGGATTTGAGCAAAGACCTTACCGAGGCACAGACTGATCGTGCCAACAAGCAATCAGTGTACGATTCGGTCCGGAGCAACAAAGCCGAGGCGGACATCATTGCCAACGGCACCCTGCTGGAGCAGTTGGACTCTAAATATGCTGAACTCAAGACCGAGTACGCCGCGACGACTTCTCATTATGGTCCGAACTTCTATAAAGTGAAGGAACTGCGCAATCAGATCAATGAGGTGGAGTCGCTCATCGAGCGAGAGCGCGGGCGGATCACTGAGCGGATCGGGAGCGATTACCGCACCGCCGTACGCCGGGAGCGGCTTCTCTCCCGGGAGGTAGCTCAGCAAAGAGCCGAGGTCGAGAAGCTGAATCAGCTTCTTATTCAATACAACCTGCTGAAGAATGAATACGAGACCAACCAGCAGCTTTACAACGAGCTGCTGAAACGTCTCAAAGATGCCACGGTCTCGGTTAGCTTGCGCGCTACCAACGTCCGCCTGGCCGACGAGGCGTTGGTTCCCAGTATTCCCATCCGCCCGGACAAGCCAGTGGATATTGCCGTTGGGCTTCTAGTGGGCTTGATTCTCGGAGTCACGCTGACGTTCATCCGGGAAAGCCTGGATCGCACCATCAAGACAGCAGAGGACATCGAGAGAGAGATAACTGTTCCCACTTTGGCCGTGATTCCGCTCGGGACAACATCGCGCGGACGGTATGGGCGGTACTTCGCGCGCGAGGCCCGGAAAGCAGCGGGAAATGGAAACCTGGCATTGGCCGTTCTCAATGCGCCCGGGTCGGAAATGGCGGAATCTTTCCGGGTCTTGCGGACCTCGATTCTGCTCTCCAGCACGCCGCAACCGCCTCAAGTGCTGCTGGTCACGAGTGCACATCCCAGTGAAGGGAAGACATTCGCTTCTGTCAACCTCGCCTTGGCGCTGGCCCAGCGTGGCAGCCGCGTCCTGCTGGTTGATGCGGATCTGCGGAAGCCAAGTGTCTTAAAGGTCCTCGGTGTGTCGGATGGTGTGGAACCCGGGCTGAGCAGCGTTCTCACGGGCGGGCACGACATCGACCAGGCACTCCAGGCCTACACACCAGTCCCCAACCTGTGGCTGCTTCCACCCGGACCGATTCCCCCCAACCCGGCCGAACTGGTTTCGTCACCTGCTATGGAGGGGCTGGTCCGGGACCTCCGCCAGCGCTTCGAACACATTGTGTTCGACTCACCGCCCTTGTTGCTGGTGACGGATGGAATCCTTCTTTCAACCTTCGCGGATGGCGTGGTTCTGGTTGTGGAGAGCGGAACCACCTCGCGCGGCGCCTTGCATCGGGTGCGTCGAATCCTGGACCGGGCCGGCGCAAATACTCTAGGTGCTGTCCTCAACAAGCTGGAGGATCGAGTTGACGGGTACTATAGTTCGCGTTATCGGTATTATAACTATTACTACTCCAGGGATCGCTCAAATTCGAAAGTCGCTGAAACGGCTTCTGCCAACGATGAGCCACCCACCTTCACACGCAGATAAGATGCCCCTTGTTCTAAAATCTCCTGGCCGGAGGTGACACGACGGTGATGCGAGATATTGCAGTGATTGGGGCGGGTCCGGCTGGGTTGTATGCGGCTTATCAACTCGCCTCGGCGGGCCTCGATGTCACGGTGCTGGATGCCCAGGAGAGGATCGGAGAAAACGCCGTCTGTTCCGGGGTCATCGGGGAAGAGGCGTTTGTGCGTTTTGGTTTGCCCATCCGGCCGGTCTTGAACCGCATTTGCCGCATCCAGGCGGTCTCGCCCGCTGGAAGAACACTGGAGTATCGCTCGGCGACGCCGCTGGCTCGCGTGGTCGATAAGTCAGAATTCAACCGCGACCTTGCGAACCTGGCTCGTTCCGCCGGGGCTGAGTTGTGTTTAAGCCGGTTTGTTGACGCTATCGACCGCGAAAAGGACGGAGTGCTTTTGCATTTCTGCTCGCGCCAGCGGGCGGTTGGGAAATTGAGGGCGCGGGTCGCCGTGATTGCATGCGGAGTGAACGGTTCCCTCAACGGGGCCCTGGGGCTGGTGAAATCTCGCGAATTCTTGCGGGCTATCCAAGCTGATATCCCGCTCGGGAAGGATGGGGCCTCGAACCCGACCGAGGTGTATGTGGGGCGGTCCGTGGCGCCCGGGGCCTTCGGCTGGAAGATTCCTTTGGGACACGGCCGCGTGCGTGTCGGTCTTATGTGCGTGGAAGATCCCCGGCCGTACTTCAGCGCACTTTTGCAGAGGGTGGCGCCCGGACTGGATGAGGGTGCGGCGAAGGTCCGGCAGAAGGCCATAGGACAGATGCCGGTGGGAAATTGCGTTGGGGAACGGATTGTGGCGATCGGGGAGGCCGCAGCTCACGTTAAGACTTCAACGGGAGGTGGGATTTACTTCGGTCTTCTTTCAGCGGAAATGGCCGCCGACGTCATGCTTCGTGCCTTTCGAAAGGGCGACTTCAGCGTTCACACCTTGGGCGAGTTTGAGCGCTTCTGGCGCGCCGCTTTCGGCCTCGAGCTGTGGACGGGTTACCTCGCCCGAAAGTTTGCGGCGAGCCTTTCCGACAGCTTCATCGAAAGGGCCTTTGATAGGGCAAAGGGAATTGATCTGCTGTCCAGGCTGAATGGGAACCTGAGCTTTGACTGGCATCATAAAGCCCTACTGGCGTCCATTCATAGTTTGTTCGCTCCGGCGGCAGGCGCCTGATTCCTTCCTTACACTACTTTCGTGCCTGTCATCCTGAGCCCGCCGTGCTTTCGGGCGGGCGAAGGATCTCTGCAGTTGTCTTTTGCGCTCAGCATCCAGCCACAAACTGCGGAGATTCTTCGCTTCGCTCAGAATGACAGATGGCGGTGGCGCGTGCTCAAACGGGGTTTTGACATTCTACTGGCTGGGGCGGGGCTTATCGTATCGCTGCCGTTGTGGGGGATTATTGCCTTGGCGGTGAAGCTCCACGACGGCGGCCCCGTCTTCTATCGGCAAGAGCGCGTAGGGAAAGATGGGCGGGTCTTTACGAGCCTGAAATTCCGCTCCATGGTTCCGGACTCCGACGAAAAGTGGGGTGCGGTACCCGCGGCTGCCAACGACCCCAGGATAACGAAGGTGGGAAAAATCCTGCGGGCCACGGCTATGGATGAACTCCCGCAACTCTGGAGTATCTTCCGGGGTGATATGAGCTTTGTAGGCCCACGGCCGGAGTGGGTTGAGCTGGTGAAAAAGTTCCGGGCAGAGATTCCTTGCTTCGATTTGCGCCACCAGGTTCGGCCTGGCCTAACCGGGCTGGCCCAGGTCTACGGCCACAGCGAAATGTCTCGGCGGCATAAGCTTCGCTACGACCTGCTCTACGCGCGGCGGCAAAGTTTCTGGTTGGATATGCGGCTGGTCCTCATATCGTTTGCCGTTACCTTCACGGGCCGGTGGGAGCGCCGGGAAGGGAAGATCTTGCGCCGAGCTCCACGCCGATATCGAAAGCCAGCCTCTGCTGGGATTGCCCGGCCGGCTGAAGCGCCACTTTCAAAAGGTCCCTCGCAATCACCGCCCTCCTTATGAGCATATCCGTGGAGCGAGCATGGACATGACGGCTGAAAATCACCTCGCGAGTGACGAAAGTGTTCCTCGTGCGCGTGTCTTGCGAGTTTCCGTGCATGTGATCAACCTGCACGAGGTTGTGCGGCAGATCGATCGGTGGATTCAAAAAGGGGACGGCCAGCGGTGGATTGCCGTGACCAGCTCACACGGCATCATGGAGGGATTCGAGCATGCGGAGTTCAAGCAGATTCTCGATTCGGCAGCCCTCTCGGTTCCCGACGGCAAGTGGGCGGCGCGCGCCGCAGCGGCGCGGCTCTCCCTTGAACCCCAGCAGGTGCGTGGAGCTGATTTGATGTTGGCGTTCTGCGCGCTCGCCAACGAACGTGGCTATAGCGCTTACTTCTTTGGCGATACGGACGACGTGCTTGCACGCCTCACTTCGAGACTCCGCGGCCAGTTCCCCACCATGCGAATTGCCGGCGCTTATTCACCCCCCTTCCGGCCTCTGAGTACCGAAGAGAACGACCAGATAATCGAAAGAATCAACGAGGCCAAGCCCCATGTGCTATGGGTATGCCTGGGGCTGCCGAAACAAGAGAGATGGATCTTCGCCAACAGGCAAAAGCTTGACGTGCCTATCCTGATCGCCGCAGGAGCTGCGGCCAAGTTCGTGAGCGGCAGCGTCGCGCCTGCGCCCGCCTGGATCAGGGAGCATGGATTTGAGTGGCTCTGGCGGCTGATTTGTGAACCGCGGCGCTGCTGGCACCGCTCGATGGTCTATGGGCCGCAGTTTGCCTTTTACACAATCCTCGAGTTAAGTGGCGTTCGGAGGTACGACTGAGGAGGCAGAGCGTGCAGGCTTGTACCCGCGGTATCGGCAAGATAAGAGTTTCTGTCGGCCGGAAGCTCAGCGGGCAGGAAGGGCTCGGCTGGAGACAAGGTGTGGAGGCCTTCAGGAGACGGAAGGCCAAAGTGGAGATTCCGGATTAGCGCGCTTATGTTGTTCGTGGCAGACAAGATGAAACACTTCTGCTTCCCTCGGGTGAGTGGGGCGGTCCTGCTGGCTGCCGTTCTCGGCGGAATGGTAACTGATCGTCCTTCCACGGCGAAGGGCGCAGAGACAAAGGTTCTGGGCCTGGACAAGGTGATCGCTTTCACCTACAGCCCCACGAAAGACTTTGACCCCAAGCAACTGTGCTCGGTGACCGTCATCGGGCCGACAAAGCCGGAGGACTGGCAGTATTGGCGGACGCGGGGTGTCGTGATGGGTGTCGGCCACACCTGGTACGACCTGTTGCGCTCGCCCATCGAGATGGCAGTCGACAACTTGGTGGGTCAAAACTACGGCGGAAACCCACGGCCGGTGGTCATGATCGACGAGTTTGGCTTCGACTATGGCGGCCGGATGGATGAGAAATCTGCCCAGATTCTTCGCCAGACGAAGCGCAGGAAACCGGAGTTGGCTTTCGCCGTCTGGGAGATGCGCGGCCCCATCCCCAAGGTTCTGGCGGAGGCCTACCGCGACGTGGCTGACCTCGTCATGATGGAGAGCTACGTGGGCGACCAGAAGCAGTACTGGTGGATCGCCAGCCAAGTGTGGTCGGCGCGAAGGTACGGCATCCTGGCGAAAACCATCGTGGTTCTCGGGGTGGGGAAAGGCGGCAATCCGGGCGAGAACTGGGCCCAAACGAAGGAGGAACTCGAACAGCAGATCCGCTTCGTGCGCCTGATCGCCCCCGAATCACCTGGGGTGGGGTTCTTCGGCGGCACCGCCGAACTGCTGGCCGGTGCGGACGCCTTGTGCGCGCGGTTCTCCGACCTTCCGACGGACGGCTCAGGATTGCCCCCTGACGTCCTCGCTCTTGCCAAGACCTTCTCCAGCCGGTATGAGAAACCGACGTTGGTCGTATCCCCCGACCTGGTGGAGCCCAACTACAACGAGGATGGCAGCGGACTGGTTGAGCCGAAGACGATGCGGCCTTACCTGATAAACCTCGGTGACCAGGACGCCCGAAACGTCAAGGTCCGCTTGCGCAATCCGCCCGACAAGGGTGGCGACGTGTTCGCGGAGGGTGTCGTTCCGCTCATCCCGAAGTGGGGTGAAGCGATTGGCGTGCTCCCCGTGACCGCCAAGTGGGGCGTGTGGGTAGGGGAGTGGGAGATGGAAGTCGAGGCCCCAGGCTGCGAGGTTCTCGTCTTCAGGTTAAGGCCCTGATCCGGACCGGCGAAGGCGCGCCGGGCGTTCGTCTACGGCCCGCAGTTTGCCGCCCGCTCGATTCTGGAACTCAGTGGATGGTCATTCCCGCACAAGCGGGAAACCGCTGGACCCCACCTGCGCGGGGGTGCCAGGCAGGGGGGGGCGTCATTCCGACAGTCGACAGTTCACAGTTAACAGTCTCCGGCTCCTTGCTTCTGACTCCTGACTTCTGACTCCTGCCATGTCTGACATCGTCATTCGCGCTGAAAGTCTGGGCAAGCGCTATCGCATCGGCGAGCGAGAGCGTTACCTTGCCTTGCGCGACGTGCTGGCCCGCGCCGTGTCCGCTCCGGCTCGCCTCTTCAGACCGGGAAAGCCCTCCTCGCCCAACCGCGATGCCAGCCACATCTGGGCGCTGAAGGATGTCTCCTTTGAGGTTCGCCAGGGCGAGGTAGTGGGCATCATTGGCCGGAACGGTGCCGGCAAGACGACGCTGCTCAAGATCCTGGCCCAAGTTACGAGGCCCACTGAAGGACGTGCTCGATTGAAGGGACGTGTCGGAAGTCTGCTGGAGGTGGGAACGGGCTTTCACCCTGAACTTACTGGCCGGGAGAACGTCTACCTAAGCGGCGCTATCCTCGGCATGCGCAAGAAAGAGATCGAGCGCAAGTTCGACGAAATCGTGGCCTTTGCGGAAGTGGAGAAGTTCATCGACAGCCCGGTCAAGCATTACAGCAGCGGGATGCAAATGCGTTTAGCATTCGCCGTGGCCGCGCATGTGGAACCGGAAATCCTTCTTGTTGATGAAGTGCTCGCCGTCGGCGACCTGCAATTCCAGAAAAAGTGCCTGGGGAAAATGGGCGAAGTGGCCCGGGAGGGAAGGACGGTCCTTTTCGTCAGCCATAATATGGCTGCAATCGAGAGCTTCTGTCACGCCACGGTACTGCTACGCGACGGTACGATCTCTCGACATGGTCCAACGCCAGAGGTGATCCGCCACTATATAGGAAACGAGCTTCCGGCCTCTATCCAAAGCACCCGTCTCGCCTTCCGCAGAGACCGGTCGGGGAACGGCCAGGTTCGTTTGACAAGCTTTCACGTCGAAGACGTCCACGGCAACATCCTGCCTGCCGTGCAAAGCGGCATGGACGTCGTGTTTGTCTTCGGGTTTGAGTGCCGCGATGGAGCACCGGCTCGCAACGTAGACATCGGATTTAGTCTTCACTCGAGATTCGACCAAGCACTCTTCGTTCTGTACGGCTCGTATCTGGGTCAGACCTTCGATGTTGTGCCCCCCGCTGGCTCCCTCAGATGCCTCCTTCCAAAACTGCCACTCGCGAGTGGCCGTTACGGCGTCGGCGCCCGCATCGTGGTCGGAGGCGAGGAGGCAGACTGGCCATGGAACGGCGTCGGGTATCTTGAGGTCGAGACAGGAGACTTCTACGGCACGGGCAGTAAGGGATTCGATGGAGGAGCTCCGTTCCTTGTGAGTGGAATGTGGAGTGTATCCCAGTGCGGCGCCTCCGATAGGGAGCTGGCCACTTATGATTCCTTTTCCGATTCGACGGATCCTCAGCAGGGTGTATAGGCGCATCTTGCCGATTGACCGTGAGTTTCAGCGATTGTGGCCACTTATTGACTCCGTCGAAGGCTTCCTTGTCTCCCCAGACCAAGAGCGTTGGCTGTTCCGCACGGCCCGGTCGCTTCCCGGCGAGGGGAACATAGTGGAGGTCGGGAGTTTCAAGGGGCGGTCGACTTGCTGCTTGGCGTACGGCTGCCTGGGGTCGAAGAGGACAGTCTTTGCTGTGGACACCTTCAACGGTAACGCCGTCGACTTCGACCATCGCGACTTCTTTGAAGACTTCAGGCGCAATATCGAAGAGCGCGGCTTGGCACGCTACGTCCAGCCGCTACGGGGGCAGAGCGTCGACATTGCGAAGCGCTGGCGCAGACCAATACACTTCCTTTTTATCGACGGCTCCCATCAGTACGAGGACGTGCTGCACGATTTTCAAGCCTTCTTCCCCTATGTGGTTCCTAATGGTGTTGTTGCGTTGCACGACGTCGTCGAGACGTGGCAAGGCCCCCTGAGAGCGTGGCACGAAGTCGTGAAGCACCAACTTCATCGGATTGGCGCTTGTTCGACGCTCGCTTTTGGTTGGAAGGGACGTTAGGCGGTTCATGAACGGCACGAAGAGGCTGTTATTCTATTCTCCCGTCGCATTTTATAAACCCCTGTATTCGGTTTTTGATATCCTCTGCACGGAATACGGGCTCCGCGGATACGTCATTACTTACGACAGGACTCCTATCTACAAAGTCTATTCGCCGAGTGGGTATATCTCGCCGGAGTCGGCAGGACTCGACCAAACGCCTGAGTTCGTCAGCTTGATTCCCTACGACTCTTCTCCAAGCGCCAAGTTGGCCCTTTTTAGGCGCAAGTTGAGGGAGATTCGCCCCAGTTACGTCTGGGGGCACACTGAACCGGTCGACTGGCTTGTCAACAGGCTGCTTCGTTGGTCCTACTTTCGCCGCGATCCGCTCATTGCCGTCCATGCCAATGAGAACCTCTTTTGCGACAGTGGGTGTCTTGCCCCGCTTCGGAGCTTCCGGCGCCGCATCCTTTGGCGGCGTTACACCCACATACTCGCGTGCGCCAGCAAGTCGATGATGTCCATTCGGAATTTTGGCATGCCGAAATCAGTCCCGATTACGGTGGCGTGGCTAATGACCCAAAGTCCGCCCCTTGCCACGGCTGAGAGGCCGAGTTTCCTGCCGCGAAAGAACCCCGGCGATGTCTTCGTGGGCTTTGCCGGTCGCATCACGGCGGCGAAGGGGTGGCACGTGCTGCTTGCTGCCCTGACTCAACTTCCTCCATCCTTCAAGTGCTTGATTGCCGGGACCGGGGATCAAGAGGCGCTTCTGCGACTGTGGTGTTCTTCACCGCAGTTTCAAGACCGCGTGTACTTCTTGGGCGCTTTGCCTAAGGACACGCTGTGGAACTTCTATCGAGCCCTCGACCTATTCGTTTTGCCGTCACTGACAACCCCTTCGTGGACCGAGCAGTTTGGTGCTGTGCTCGCCGAGGCCATGGCGTGCGGAGTGCCGGTCATCGGGTCGGACAGCGGAGCGATTCCCGAAGTCATCGGTGATGCCGGTCTCGTTGTCGAAGAGCAAAATCCGACCGCCCTGGCTGAGGCGATTCGGAAGCTAGGATATAACTTAGACTTGCGGAGATCGCTGGGGGAAAAGGGAATTTGCCGGTTTCAGAAGGATTTCACTTGCGAGGCATATGCCCGACACCTTGCGGACGCCTTCGGGCTGTGCCGTGTAGCAGAGTGCAAATAGGGGAAGGAATTCCATGCGTTCGGACCTAGGTGAGGATGGGCAGGCTCTCGCGCTCGGCGCGCACCTGCGATGCGAGGAACAGTGGTATTTTCAGCGATCTAGATAGCTATCTGGCCTCGAATAGGCGGTACGGAGTTGCGGTTCGGTACTTCGATATCTGTGCTCTCCATCAGGAAGATGCAGGCCTCGTACCCAGGATAAGGTGTTGCACACAAAGGTTTTCCGCACGGTGAAGATCCCGCTTTTGGAAGGCGCGTACGACGCGGGCTCGCCCGTTGGGTTATGGCACGACCACTGAAGGTCTTGATTAACGCTCAAAAGACTCCCGATGACGGCGGCAGTGGCACTGACCAGTCTGTGATGTGTCTCGTGCACGCTCTGGGACGCGTGAGCGACAGCGATGAGCAATATATCGTAATTACCCACCCCCGAAGTCCCAACTGGCTAGATGCATACCTCGGACCGAATCAAAGAGTCGTGGTGGCCCCCCAGCCTAAAGAGGGATTGTCCGCGCGCGCCAAGGAATTGCTTGGACCGCTTCGGGGGCCGGCTAGCGACCTTTGGCATGGTGTGCGCCAGTCCATTTTCCATGGTCCTGATAGATACGCACTGCCCCAGTCCGACGGTTTCTATGAGTCATTGGGTGGGGATATCATCCACTTCCCGTATCAGGTGTTCACTCGTTGTCGTCTGCCCTCTGTGTTCAATCCATGGGATCTGCAGCATCTCCACTACCCCCAATTTTTCTCCAAGAGAACGATCGCCGCTCGGGAGACAATTTATCGAGGCGCGTGCCATTACGCACAGGCGGTCGCGGCGCCTTCAATGGCAGTAAAGTCGGACCTGCAAGAGCATTACGGGCTCGAGGCTGAAAAGATATTTGTTATTTACTATGGCGCTCCCGCCGCTCTGTATGGACACGTCACTAGCCAGATCTTGCAACAAGTCCGGGAGAGATTCCGTCTCCCCGATTTGTTTGCGTTGTTCCCGGCGCAGACGTGGCCTCACAAAAACCACCTAAGACTACTCGAAGCCATCCGGCTGGTTCGTGACCGCAACGGCGTGCGCCTGAATTTGGTATGCACCGGGACAAAGAACGAGCATTGGACAGCCATCAGGCGGCAGGTTGACAAGTTCGCACTCCAGACACAAGTCTTCTTCCTGGGCTACATAAGTCCGAACGAGTTGCGGGCACTCTATCGCATGGCTCAGTTCGTCGTGTTTCCCACTCTCTTTGAGGGTGCCGGGTTTCCGGTGATGGAGGCCCTACAGGAAGGGGCGCCTGTCATCTGTTCTGACATACCCCCCTTGCGGGAATACGGTGGCGATGCCGTGTTGGCTTTCGACCCTCATTCTACCGAGGAAATCGCGTCGAGCCTGCTGCGCATCTCCAGGGGCGCAGAGTTGCGGGAGCAACTGCGGGCGCGAGGCAAAGAGCGGGCTCAGATGTTCACATGGGAACGGACGGCGAAGACCTACCGGGCGCTCTATCGTAAGGTGGCCGGGTTTCCCTTGTCAGAGGAAGATCACAATCTCCTGAGCAGTGTTTATCTTTGCTGAGGCCTGAGGTCGACAGAAACCGGCTTGAGCTTGGCGGCTGGCCCGTGCCAACATGCCCGGATGCAGTCGTCGAATCCGCGAGGTGAGCCGGTGCGCACTACGGCAGGGCAGAAACTGGGGCACAGGAGAATGTTTCCATGATAACCATTTTTGCGTTGCCAAAGGCGTTCGAAAGACACTTCGGAATTATCCAGCGAAATGCGATCATGAGTTGGACAAAGTTGCGCCCCGGACCGGAGATCATTCTGTTCGGGAACGAAATGGGCACCGCCGAAATCGCCCAAGAACTTGCCCTGCGTCACGTACCTGACGTCCGCTGTAGCGAGTACGGGACCCCGCTACTTGATGATCTCTTGGAAAAAGCACAGCACTTGGCCGCTTTCAACATCTTATGCTATGTCAACGCAGACATCATATTGTTGAGCGATTTCGTGAAGGCAGTGGAGCGCGTGTGCCGCTGGCGCGATCGCTTCCTGATCTACGGACGAAGGTCCGATGTTGACCTCCGGGCCCTCGAGGATTTTGATTCACCCGGGTGCGAGATGCGGCTACGGCGCGCGGCCCTCACAAGCAATGCTGTTGCTCCCTCGCGGGCATGCGACTATTTTGTTTTTCCGCGTGGTTTATACACGGCTGTGCCGCCGTTGGCCGTGGGGCGGCCTGCATTTGATCAGTGGCTTGTGTGGAAAGCGCGTGAATCGAGGGTTCCCGTCATTGATGCCTCGGCTGTCATACTGGCTATTCACCAGACCCACGACTACTCTCACCACCCCCAGGGTGAACAAGGGGCCAGGTTTGGTGAAGAGGCGATAACGAATCAAAAGCTAGCCGCAGGGAAGAAACTTTTCCTTGAGAACGCCACGTTTAGACTCAATGCCGAGGGAATTAAACTGAATCCCGGTCATCTTCTTTCCGAGTACGAACTGATCTTCCCGCCCTGGCTGGATTCCTTACTTGAGATGACAGAAGGAATCCGTCGTCCCCTCGGCCTGCGTCGGGATAGCCTCGGAAGGCTTCTCAACCGGTTGGCCGGGATCCGTGTGACCAGGAAGTAACGACTAATGAGAATCACCTTTGTTCTGCCGTGTTATCCGTGGCGGCCGATCGGTGCCTTCAGAGTCGTGTACGAATACGCCAACCGGATCGTGGCACGGGGACATGACGTGGCTATCGTACACGCTCGTCGCTTGCGGAGCGCCTCTCGCTGGGAACCTGCGGACCTTTACCAGAAGGCCCGGCACGCGGCGGGCCGCGCTCGCGACGCGCTGCTTACGCCAAGGATTCGATGGCACGATTTCGACGAAAGGGTTCAACTGCTGTACGTGCGCGAGCCCACCCCGGAAGCTGTCCCCGACGGAGACGCCGTCTTTGTGACTGCGTGGGACACCGTCGAGTATGTATGCCGGTACCCGAGTCAGAAAGGTAAGAAATTTCACCTGGTACAGGAACGAGATCTCCACGGTGATCTCCTCGAAGCCGACGTTCAGGTCTATGTGAATCTCGTCCACAAAGTGGTCGTATCCGAATTCCTCCTGGAGGAGGGCCTGCGCCGGGGCTGGGGCGAAATGAGTTATATCCAGAACGGTATCGACCGCTCGCGCTTCCGCCTCGTGCAACCAGTAACAAACCGACCAAAGACAGTTGCCATGCTCTTCTCAATGGCAGCTCGCAAGGGATCCGAGGACGGTCTGCGGGCTCTGTGTAAAGCCAAAGAGAAACACCCCGACTTGCGGGCAATTCTGTTCGGGGTTGGTCGGACGCCGCCACATTTGCCAGCCTGGATTCGGTACTACCGTGATCCGTCACAAGATTACCTTGTCAACAGTATTTACAACGGCTGCAGGATTTTCCTCTCCGCTAGTTTGACGGAAGGATTCTGCCTTCCACCTGCGGAGGCCATGGCATGTGGGTGCGCTGTTGTGACGACGGACTGCGGAGGCAACAGGGATTACGCAAGACAGGGATTGAACGCCTTGATCTCGCCGCCCGCACGACCGGAACTTCTAGCGCAGAATCTCATCCGGGTCTTGGACGACGACGGCTTGCGTGTCGCACTTGCCGAATCGGGCTCGACACCAATCCCGCAGTTGAGTTGGGACTTCAGCACGGAAAAACTGCTGAGCCTCCTGCTGCGCCAGCGCAACGAATCCTAATTCAGCAATGCTGAGATTAGTCTTGGCTTGAGGCACCGTGACACAGCAGGCCGAAGGACGCGGAAAGGGAATCGAGTGGAGGTACTGAGACGTCTGGCACATGTCCCGAATCTTAGACGGCTGGCCCGTCGTTTGCGCATCTCGGGGATCCTCAAAAAGGCCTACTTCCATTGTGCCGGCCCCAGCGGAGGCGTGCTCTCGGTTAGCCTCCACGGCACCGTCGTGAGATTCTCGGCTTCGACGCCCACCGAGCTTTACGACCTTGAGGAGAACCTTCGTGACGAAGTGCTGCCCTCATGTACGTTCATGGACGCTCTGGCCGCGACTCTCCGTTGCGGTGACACCTTTTACGACATTGGCAGCCACATTGGCCAGTTCGTTCTCCCAATGGCTAAGGTTGTTGGGGAAGAGGGGAGCGTGATCGCTTTCGAACCCGAAAGCGCCGCCTACGCGAGACTGGTACTGCACCTGGGCCTAAATGGCCTGTCGAATGTTCGTGTGTTCAGGAAAGCCCTGGGGGATAAGAACTTCCTGGCACAACTTGTAGCCACGGGCTTCTCCTGTCCTTTCCTCCTTCCCCACGGCACCCAACCAGAGTCACACCTGACCCGAGAAACAGTTGAGGTTGTGCGGGGCGATTGGCTTGTGAGCACGGAAGCACTTCCCATCCCACGGGCGGTGAAGATCGATGTAGAAGGTTACGAGTACTTTGTGCTGCGTGGTCTCGAGCGAACGTTGGCCCACCCCGCATGCGAACTATTGTGCTGTGAGATGCACCCGCTTCTTCTGCCTCCCGAGGTCTCGCCCGAGAAGATTATCGGGCTTGTGGAGTCCCTCGGATTCAACCGCATCCGGTCGCGGCCGCGAAGGGCCGAAATCCATCTGATAGCTGAGAAGGTGCAGGCGCAATCTTGATGCGACCTCGCGTAGCTGTCATCCACCCACAGCTCCTGTACGGCGGCTCGGAGACCGGGCCCTTGTGGAGCGTCGAGGCGCTGAAGCGCGACCACGACGTAACGCTCGTCACAGGCGGCAAGGTCGATTTGCCGCGCCTGAACGCGTACTACGGCACGGACCTGCGGCCGGGGGAATTCACCGTCCATGAGGTGCGCTTGCCCCTGGGGCTGCACCGCATCGCGAAGTTTGCAGGCTTGCGCGGTGCGCTATTTACGCGCGAATGCCGCCGCCTGGCGCACGGCTTCGATGCGATCACTTTCCACTACAATCCCTGCGATTTGGGCGTACCGCTCATCCAGTTCGTGGCGGACTTCTCTTTCGCCCCCAAGCTCCAGCGAGCGCTCCACCCCAGCCTGACCACTGTGCGGCCTTGGTGGTATGGCGACACGATTTTGCGAAGGGCCTACCTGGGGCTTTGCGAGAGGCTCGCGCCCAGCCGCGCGGAGAATTGGAAGGAGAACGTCACCGTGGCGAACTCGCATTGGACGGCCGGCATTTTGGAAAGGGAATTTGGGTTGTTCACTCGCCGGGTCCAGTTCCCTCCCGTGCCCGGCAATTTTCCGGCCGTCTCGTGGGATGAAAGAGAAAACGGATTTGTGTGCGTTGGGCGGGTAGTGCCGGAAAAACGCATGGATGCGGTGATCGGCATCCTGCACCAAGTGCGGCAGCAGGGGTTTGATATTCATCTTCACATTCTCGGCGGCCTTGACGGTTCACCCTTTGCCAAAAAGGTGCAAGCGCTGGCTTCGCGGCATCGAGATTGGGTGTTCCTGGAAGGCCGCGTAGTGGGGAAGGCAAAGCGTGAGTTGATGGCCCGGCATAAGTTCGGGATCAATGGTTGTGGGCGCGAGGCGTTCGGGATCGCGGTGGCTGAGCTGGTGAAGGCAGGTTGCCTCACGTTTGTGCCCAATGGCGGCGGGCAAACCGAAATTGTCGATCATCCGTCACTGACTTTCGAAAATGACGACGATGCCATTCACAAAATTGTGTCCGCGCTGGAAAACCCAGGTCTGCAAGCCGCACTCGTAGGGCACCTGCGCGAAAAGAGCCGCGAGCTTTCCACGGAACGCTTCCAGGATACCGTCCGGAGCCTCGTGGCGGAATTCCTTGCGACGAAAGGCAGCCAGAGCGCACTCGCTCGCCGTGCGTCGGAGGTGGGAGTGAAAGAGTAAAACGCACAAGGTTTCCGTTGCCATGCCGACGATCGGGCGCCGCCTCAAGAGCTCAACGAATGCGAATTTTGATCTTGTCACCGTACATGGCTTGGCCGCTGGATGGCGGCCCGCCGATCCGCATTTACTACGTATTGAGAGAGTTGGTAAGGCTCGGGCACGAGGTCGTGCTGCTGGCGGGCCATGACGGCCCTCCCCTCGCGGCGACGCATCCCCTCTACCGGCTTTGCCGGGAGATCGTGACCTATCGGCCGCCCGAGAGTGCCCGCTCCCGTATCCCGCTAGTCTCTGCCTTACGCTCCTTGGCCTCGCCGCTGCCCTATGTGGCCGCGAAGTTCGGGGCCCGCCATATCCAGGAGAGCATCCAGCGCATCGCGGAGAAACACCAGTTCGACCTAATCTGGGCGAACTTCGCCTTTATGGCTTATGCGGTTCCGCCGGAACTGTGTCGGAGCGTGCCCTTGGTCTTGGACGAGCACGAATCAGAGGGGCTGCTCTGGCGGCAGTATTTGCGCCACGGAAGCTTAGCGAAACGGGCCTTCGCGGTGGTGAACCTGATTAAACTCCCGGCCTTCCAGGAGAGAATCATGTCGCAAGTTGCAGCCGTGCTCAGTAATTCCGAACGCGAAGCGGAGTTCACGAGACGGTACGCGCCGCCGCGTGTCCAGGTCTGGGCTGTCCCCAATGGGGTGGACACGGAAGTTTTTGCCCCCGCACAAACGGATGAGAATAAAAGGAACGCGATTCTGCTGTGCAGCGGTCTGGCCGTTTACCGGAACCGCGCGGCCGCGCTCTGGTTCGCCCGCCGCATGTTTCCGAAAATTCGCCGCGAGGTCCCTGACGCAGAATTCTGGATTGTGGGCAGCCACCCCAACCGCGAAATCGGGCGGCTGGCGGAAATCCCCGGCATCCACGTCACGGGCACCGTCGAGGATGTTCGCCCTTACTATGCGATGGCCAAGGTGGCTGTGGCCCCCTACCGTTACGGTGAAGGGACAAAAATAAAGGTGGTCGAGGCGATGGCCTGCGGGACGCCCGTAGTCTCCACCTCGATCGGCTGTCAAGGAATCGAGGTGGTCGATGGGGAGCAGGTGCTGATTGCCAATTCCGAGAAGGAATTCACTGACGGGGTGATTGGCCTCCTTCGCGATGCAAGGAGACGAACCCAACTGGCAGGAGCAGCTCGGCGGCTCATAGAACAAAAATACACCTGGAAGAAGATTGTCGGTGACCTTGAACCCAAACTCCAGGCGCTAGTCACGAGAAGCCAGGGCTGATGGGTAGCGGTCAAGAGGCCGCGTTGCCGCCATAGCCGTGGTCGGCAACCACCCGCGCTGTTCTTCGTTCACGAATTTAACCCGCCTACCTGCTCCGGGCGAATAGAGCGTCAGTCTGCAAGGCGCGCCCTGATTTCCGGTCGCATAGGGGATAGGTCATGCCCACCAAGCGATACCCTAACTCCCGCACGGCGTCGTATAACTGGTCAAACAGCCATTGACCCTCATAGAGCTCGACAAAGCTCACTTCCAGCAGCAACACTTCGGCTTGCTTGATCGTTGCACGGCCACCGCGAATGACATGTCCCTCATATCCTTGAACGTCCACTTTGATTAAGATCGGGGGCTGCAGTTTCTGCGAATCTGCCCATTTGTCAAGTGTGCTGAGCGTTACGTCCTGGGCCGTCCAATGCGCAGCGTCAGGAAATGCTCTCAGGGCCGCTTCTGTCATGGGGAGAATAGATGACATAAATATGCCGTCATTCTTGTGCATGACCCCAGCTCGATCTGCATCTCCTAAGGCTAAATTCCATGCACTGGCTCGCGGATCCCTGCTCACACTTTTCTGGAGGTGAGCAAATAGCTCAGGCAACGGCTCGAAGCAGTGGATGACGGCTTCGGGAAGCACCGGGCGCACCCGTCGCAGAAAGTCTCCGTTGCTGGCGCCTATATCCAGCACTGTCTTGAAGCCGTACGATGGCAGGGACCGCAGTTCCGGGGAGGACCGCACAATATGCAGACCCAAGTGGCGAAGCGAGCCATTAACGATTTGACCAACTCTGGGGCCCAGAGGGCCGTTAATAATACGCCCGGTTATTTTGCTCAGCCCCATTCGCACTTACCTCCCTTAGCCCAACGAATCGGGATCCAAAAGTGAGCGTGCGAAGCTCTGCGGAGAAGCCCCTTGATTGGTTGGCTTTCGCATTCTTCGTCTCCTGAGAGCGCGAGCGATGGTGGGCACTCTACCCCCAGGGCTGATCTCCGACCTGCGGCGGCGGGTCAGGATAGTCATACCTGCCAACCCACACGACCCATACCATTGCATTTCACCTACCTGCTCACGTCCGGCTTGCCTTGGCGCGGGCAGGGGGAGGTAGCGCTCTAGATCTCACACCTGCTGCCGGACGCAGCCCATCCTGGGCACGCGTTGGGCTATGAATTCTGCTATAGCCTCTTCAGAAATAGTCGAATCCCACCACTGACGCCCGCGCCGGGAGAGTTCCTTAATCTTTGCGGGGTCATTCAGCAAGTTGCGCAAGACACCCAGCAGGTCGGACCATTTCCGGATTATAACCGCCGGGCAGTTTCGGTAATACCATCTGAAGGGAAGGGGTTCGCTGACCACCACGCAGCCGAGCTTGGCGGCTTCGATCAGCCGGAAGGTCTCGTCGAGACCGCCTCGTGGAGCCAGCGCGATCTTAGCGCTTGCCAGAGCCTGCGTGTAGGCCGCGGGTCCCAGCCCTTGGTCGTACCTCGGGGCTCGCCACATGGATTCGATCCGGTACTGCGGCAGGGCCTTCTGCGCCGCGGTCATTGCCGCGCCCATCTGTTGGCGCGCCGCCACCGAGGCTCGGACGGACCAACCGGAGCCCGCTAAACATCCTGCGAAGAAGACATCCACCGGCCGCTGCTCGACGGGCAGCGGATCGAAGTCAAGCAGCGCGAAATAACCGAGCGGAAGCTCGTACATGGGGGTCGATATTTTGCCCGGCGGCCCGTACTTCAGCAAGCGCCGGATGCGAATCAGGGTGTCCCGGGCGTCGCGCAGCAGGCAACGCCATGCGATCGACGGGGGCAGGCGCAGCGTGTCCCTGGCCGGATTGGGCCGGAGTCCGCAGGCCTTGAACATGGCCCTGATTCGGGGGTGATACCAGGGCTTCTGATACTCTTCGTCGCCGCGCTGGAGGATCACCGCATCTTCCATCACTTCATGGAAATCGTCCCGGTGCCAAGTCAGAACAAAGGTCAGCCCCTCATCGGGCAGCAGTTCATCGAGATATTGCAGAATGCGCACGTAGTACCGGCAATCGGTGATGGGGAGTCGCAGTAGGTAATCCTTCGGAACGATCTCGACCGGACTTGGGCCGGGATTCGGCCATATGAAGAAGCGATTCCGCATGTTGAGAGTATATACTCGGCCTGTCCCCCGGAGAAAGGGCCGGGAGGCCGCAGACGCGTGGAACGCACGTTGCAGAAGCAGCCGGGCGGCTCATTGGAAAAATACACGTGGAAGAAAATCCTAACTAACCTCGATCCCAAGCTGCTGGCGCTGGTCAAGAAGACCCAGAGCGCGATAAAGGGATGAGTCATCGCATATTGGTTTGCGCTTACGCGTGCGTTGTCGACCCGGCGGCGGGCTCTCCAGGTGGGGGGGATCTTATGGCCTGGAACGTGGTCAAGCGCCTGGGCCGCGCATATCGGTTGTGGGTTCTCACCGCCGCCCAGAACCGCGAGGCCATTGAGGCGGCGCTCAAGGAGCAGCCGCTTCCAGACGTGCAATTCGTCTACGTAGACCTGCCGGGCTGGCTACATGCCCTGATACGGCAACAAGTGGGGATCCAATTGTATGCCTATCTCTGGCAATGGGAAGCCTACTTTGTTGCCCGAGGGCTTCAGCGCCGCTTTCAATTCGACCTTTTTCACCATCTCACATACGAAAACGACTGGATGGCCAGCATCATCGGAGCCTTGCTGCCCGTCCCCTACGTGCGTGGCCCCGGCGGGGGCGCTCACCGGATTCCCAAGCCGTTCCTTAAGGGTTTTCGCCTGGGGAGTCGCCTGGCGGAGTTCCGGCGATCATTCGGACAGTGGGTTTTCCGGCATGATCCTTTTTTCGTATTGAGCCAGCACCGTGCTCGCGTGATCCTGGCTTGCAACCGCGAGGCCGTCGAGGGGGTGCCGGCCCGATCGCGCCATAAAGTGCAACTGCTCTCTGTAAACGGCATTTCAGGTCATGAACTTGCTCCCCCGCAGCAGCAGGTGCGAAGTGAGAAGTTTGCCGTACTGTCCGCAGGCCGTTTGGTTCCGCTCAAGGGATTCGACCTTGCCTTGCGCGCCTTCGCGATCTTTGCGGAGAGGCACCCGGAGGCGGAGTTTACGATCGTAGGGAAGGGTCCGGAGCTGAACCGCCTCGAAAGTCTGATGCACGAGTTGGGTATCGAGAAGCAAGCGCGCATTGTAAGCTGGGTGCCGCGCGAGCATCTGCTGGCCAGTATGCGCTCCTGTGACGTTTTTCTCTTCGCCAGCCTGCGTGACGGGGGTGGATTGGTGGTGGTGGAGGCGATGGCATCTGGCAAGCCCGTGGTCTGCTTCGACTTGGGCGGCCCGGGGTTGCACGTCAATGAGGAATGCGGATTCAAAGTTCCGGCCCGCGATCCCGACCAGGCCGTGCGCGACATGGCCGTCGCGCTCGAAAAACTCGCCAGCGATCAGAGCTTGTGTGCGCAAATGGGTCGGGCCGCCCTTGAGCGCGCCCGCCAGGCTTACGACTGGGACCGCGTCACCGAGCGTATCATCGAGGCCTATGAACAGGCCCTGGGGCTCTCTGCTTCAGAATGAGCAATTCACCTCAAAACCCCGCCGCAGCGCGGCGAAACTTTCGCCAACCCCGCGCTCCTTCTTCTCAGAGTCTGCACCTCCGCACAGCGATGCCTGCCATGCGGAAGCAGGAAGCTCGGGGACTGATGCTAACCTCGATGCTTTGCCTCTTGGTTTGGTCCGGCTACAACAGCACAGTTTACTATTGCATGGACCCGCTCTTTCCGAAGAGCTTTATCAATTTCGTCCACGGCGTGCGGGCTTTCTTTCCCATCCTCGCTGGCGTGATCGCTGCGTGCCAACTCGCCCAGCGCCGATCCCTCCCCAAGTGGCTGGGGTTCAGCCCTCTTACCCTGCTGTTGCTTTACGCAGGGATCGGGTTGGCCTCTTCCATCCTTGTTTCTCCCGAACCTATCGGCGCCGCTTATTGGGCGCTCCAGTACATCTCCGTGATCGTTGTTGTGTTCGCGGTTGCCTCTGGCTCCGAGCCAGAGGCGCATCTTGCGCGCTTTATTTCTGTCAACTGGGGCTGCTGCGCGGCCGTTTGCATGGGCTTGCTTGCCGGGATTCCTCTGCTGGGCGGGGGCACGGTCAGTCACACTGTCGGCAGCCCCTTGGGCGTGATGGCCTATGGCAGGGTCAAAGATGTGATGGGGGTGGCAGCACCGAGGAACACGGGGTTTGGGAGGTTTGCGGGAATCGTTATTCTCGTGGGCTTGGCCAAACTCTTGCATGACCGAAAGGACAAGAAAACGCTGTTCGTCTGGACACCCCTCATGCTGGCCGCAGGAGTGGCTTTACTGCTATCCCAGGCTCGAACGTCTTGGGTATCGGTCGTTGTCGCTGCCGTGGTGCTCCTGGCGCGTGCCCCCACGCGGTGGAGGGTCCCGATCGTTATGGTCGCGCTCCTCGCCCTCCCGTTGGTGTGGCTCACCGGTTTTGGTCACGCCTTTATGCTCTACCTCACCCGTGGGAGGGGGATTGACCCGACGCTTACAGGGCGTACAGTGACGTGGGCGAACGGTTGGCAGGCCTTGCAGCAATCGCCTTGGGTCGGACTCGGTTTTTGGGCAGATCGCTACTTTCTTGGGGGCCAGAACATGCAGAATACCGTCCTCGACGCCCTGATCCAGAGCGGTTTTTTGGGCGTAATCCCGTTTGTAATCGCGACCGTGTGGGTGTGGATGGGCATCCTGCGTTTCTACTCCACCAAGCCGGCTGAAGAAGCCAGTTCACTGCCGGGCGAACTCCTGGGCGTCATGACCTTCTTCACCGTATACTCCGTAACAGAGATTACCTATAGCTTTTACTCGGTCGGCTGGATGGCGATGGCCCCCCTCTTCGCCCACGTCCATCTTCGCGTTTATCAGAACGCCAGGAAGCGCCAATCCATGCGCTTATCGCCAGCCCCCGTCCGCGGCCCGGCTGTGCGCGCCGCGCGGCGCATCGGTCCCACTCCCGGAGGAGATTTGGCGTCGCGTTAGCAGTGGAGAGGGGCCGTCAGAAGTTTCCATGAGTAAGTCAGAATCTTCTTACGACGCTAACACTCGACTTGCGTGACGGGCCCTTGAAACCGCTCGTTCTTAGGCAGCACGTAACGACGCCCCTGATCTTCCACCTCCGCTAGCGTCTCGGCAAACAAGCTCATCTGCAACACCGCTTCGGCCAAAACCTTGCTCATTCAGCGCCTCCTGCTCCGGGGCCTTCACCCTGCCTCGGTCCCCCACAAACACTAACTCCCCCACCCCAAACTGTTCCTTCACCACCCGGATTTGCTCCGGCATCCCGCCCTGCGGGACCGGATCAGCCGTGGTCCCCTTGAACACCCGCACCGCCAGTGGCTCGCCCTCCCCATCCGTCAGCAGCCCGATCTCGATCACCGGATAGACGCCTCTCGATACGCCTGCGCGCCGGGGAGGTTGGGCAAGAATTGCAGCACATTGCCGAACTCCTCCTTGACCGTGTACTGAAGGCGCACCTGGTCGGAGTCGCCGAGCGCAACCGTGGGCAGGGTGGCGCCGCCGATTTGACGCCCACCCGTCAGTATGCCTTTGATTCAGCGGATATGTTATTGTGCGATACTTGCGAAGAGTGGTTCCGACCAGATTATTACCAGGAAATGGTGCTAGGGAGGCTGTATGCATAAACCCTCATCCAATAAAAGCCAGTTGGGCCGGCGGTAGTGGGTCAATTTGATGCCGTAGCGGCGAGTTTACCTCGCCA
>JBAVYG010000288.1:0-1624 GCA_049698675.1 Terriglobia bacterium | reverse complement strand
GGGTCGGCCCCATCAAGAATCCGGGCCCGATTGGCAGCCAGCGCGGGCATGGTAAGCGGGGTCCTGTTCGTGGACCCTCCCGCGGGCGGTTCTTGCTTGGGCGCTTCCTGCGGCTCCTCCGCTGGGTGCGAGCGGAGTTGCCGGAGTCGAGACTCAATCTCGTAGACCACTCGCAGGTCGTAATAGAACTTTTCCGCACGAGCGTAGTACAGGTGTCCGGCGCGATTCGCCCTGAAGAACCAGGTGCGAGGGTTCAAGTCCTCGACAGTCATATGCCGCAGATTGACCCCCGCTGCGTTAATGATGATGGAGAACGAAAACACAGCCATCGCTACACCATAAGCGAAGCGGGGTTGAAGGGCGGGCCGGAAGAAGGCCACAAGGCGCTCCGCCAAGCTGGGTTTGCGTTCCCCGACGGTGGCCAGCATGATCTTCCGGACCAGCCAGGGAGCGGGTTCCAACTCCGGGGCGGAATGGCAGAGTTCCATGGCCCGGCGCACGTCTCCCACCATTTCGAGGCAGGAGGGGCAGGCGCTCAGATGGGCTTCGACTTCCCCCTTCAGCGCCGGCTCGAGCAGCCCTTCCAGGTAATCGCTCGTCAGGTTTTCCAGTTCCAGGTGCGTCATGGCTCGCTTCCCGCCTTTGCGGGGCCTCTCATTCCTTCCATACGTTTAAGGACCCGCCCCAGTTCCAATCTTCCGCGGTTAATTCTCGATTTCACGGTACCCTGGGGAACCTTCAGGACCAGGGCAATCTCCTCGTAATCGAGGTCGTGCAGGTCGCGCAGGATCACTGCTTCCCGCAGATCCGGCGAGAGCTTGTCCAGGGCCAATTGCAGGGTTTCCCTGCGCTCCCGCGATTCCACCTGACCAGTAGGCTCCATATGTGGGCTTGGCTTTTGCTCCGCCGCAGGCAACTCGTCTTCCAGCGAGGAGGTCACACGGTCTTTCCGGGTGCGTCGGTAGTGGTCCACCAAATGGTTGCGTGCCACGCGGTTTAGCCAGGTTGAGAAGCTGCCCTGAGCGGCATCATAACTTTTGAGAGTCTGGAAGACTTTGATGAAAACTTCCTGCGTCACATCTTCGGCTTCTTCCACCCGGCCCGTGAAGCGGTAGCAGAGATTATAGATCTTTCGGGTGTAATCCCTAAGCAGGGCTTCCCAGGCGGAGTCCTCACCGGCGAGGCATCGGTCCAGAAGTTCCTGATCCTGTTCCACTCCGACTCACCTTAGCCATTTCCCGCGAACGACGGACGGCGATCCCCCCCCGCCGCCTCGCCCTACGGCTCATTGGCTTGCCGGGCATTGTAACAGAATGCAGACCATCAATGCAGGACGAATGCATCCTCAATTCTGAGTTTTGAGCAGGGATTCTCACGCTGGCTGGCGCAGAGCGCAGCTCTGCGCTTCAGCGTGCTGTATTAGCCCGCATTTCCCACCACGGGTCTGGAAGGGCGGGGCTTCACAGGGTACGGAAAAACCCTTCCAAGCTGTCATTCCGAGCCCTTCACCGTCATTCCGAGCCCTTCACTGTCATTCCGAGCGAAGCGAGGAATCTCGCCCTGCCCGCTCAGGGTAAACTCCGCGAGGAATCTCGCTCTGAGTGTTTTCAAGACAATGCGAGAT
>JBAVYG010000287.1:0-2488 GCA_049698675.1 Terriglobia bacterium | reverse complement strand
GGGTTGCAGCAGCGTCTCTTGCGAGTTTCGAATTTCTAGTTTCGAGTTTCGAATATCGGCAATCCTCAATCGAAAACCGGCAATTCCAGGATGCGCGTTGACACCCCGTTGGACGTCCGTTATAGTTAGGTGGGAGAGCATGGTTGGTCGTGGCGTTGCATCTCGGTAACCGGGCCCTTCCGATCACTCCTCAGCTAAGGGCAGATCTCAAAGGCGCATGAATCTCCCCATTTCGCTAACCTTGCTCCGCATCTTCTTCGTGCCCCTCGTGGTGGTGCTCTTACTAACCACGGGTCACAACATGGACCTCTGGGCGGTGGGGGTTTTTCTGCTCGCCGCGACCACCGACCTCCTGGATGGCTATCTGGCGCGCAAACGCTCGCAGGTGACGACGCTGGGAATACTGCTTGACCCTATCGCCGATAAATTGCTCACCTCCGCCGCCTTCATTTCGTTGGTCTACCTTCACTTGGTTGCGGCGTGGATGGCGGTGATTATTATCGGAAGGGAATTCGCCGTCTCCGGTCTGCGCGCGATAGCCTCTGCGGAAGGATTCACCCTGGAAGCGTCCGAGCTGGGAAAGACAAAGATGGTGTCCCAGGTCGTGGCTATCACGGTCATTGTCCTGGAAAAGCGGCACCCGCTGCTGCGCCCGCTGGGCGATGTCCTGTTGTGGATGGTGGTTCTCTTTGCCTTGGCTTCTGCGGCACAGTACTTCTTTTCCTTTTGGAAAAGATTGGATGTGCGCATCAAGGGGCGGGCGTCGATTCGCCGGGTCGCACTCAGGACAGGCGAAAAGGAACGGGAAGAGAAAGATGTTGCAGCTCACTGACGCCGAAAAACACCGGCTGCTCGATCTGGCGAGAAAAGCCCTCGAGGAGGTCGTGCGCTTCGGGAGAATGTCGGAGCCGGCCGAACCCGCGGGCGCCCTTCAAACGCCCTGCGGCGCCTTCGTCACGCTCTATAAGGGGAGGCGCTTGCGGGGATGCATCGGCCTTGTTGAAGCGCGCAGACCGCTCTACGCCACGGTGCGCGAATGCGCCAGAGCCGCAGCTCTTGACGACCCACGCTTTGACCCCGTGGCACCGGCGGAACTACTCTCCCTGCGACTTGAGATTTCCATATTGTCTCCCTTGGTGGACGTTGCTCCGCAGGATGTCGAAGTGGGCCGGCACGGATTGCTGATTTCGCGCGGAGCACAACGCGGGCTTCTCCTGCCTCAGGTTGCTGTGGAATGGGACTGGGAACGCGAGCAATTTCTTGAAGAGACCTGCCTGAAAGCCGACTTGCCCGCCGATGCCTGGCAGCACGGCGCAAGAATCCAGGCCTTCACGGCGCAAGTCTTGAAAGAACCCTCCAAACGGGCTCATGCCTCCCCGCCTGCAAGCTGAACGGGAATTCAACGGTTTAGATTTTCGGTGGCGAGCGACAGGCCCCCTTTTCGGCACACCGGGCCTGAAGAAGACTCCCTAAGGACTGAAACCAAGACTTACTCTAA
Organism: Terriglobia bacterium; assembly: GCA_049698675.1. GTDB lineage: Bacteria > Acidobacteriota > Terriglobia > UBA7540 > UBA7540 > CAVROP01. Next base: position 990 of record JBAVYG010000287.1, on the reverse strand, counting down.
CTCCACTCCGTAGCCGACGTTGATCTCCCGCGTGCAGTTGACGATGATTGCCACCGAAGACTTTTCCTGCGTGGAGAGAACCACAATCTCTCCCACAGTCTCGCGGGGGATGGGGGGATAAAAGAACACCGCCCAGCGTCCTGGGGAGGGAAGGGCGTAGTAGACCCGGTACCGTTGGCCAACCTGCGCTCCCTGCTTCCCTCCAAAGTTAAGGTAGACGATGTCCCCTTTGGCGAGGGATGCGAAGTTGTGGCGGGCTGCCGTAATGGTTCCCTGTATATTGCCGTTAGGGAGGACGAAGCGATCCAACTCTGCGGGTACGTAGTCGGGAATGGGTCGGGGTTGATAAGGCACCGCAAGATCACCGGGATAAATGGGCCCGCACGCGAAGCTCACCTCGGCGACTGCCCCCTCTGGAGTTAAATGAGTCACCTGGACCCTTCCGACGTCTTCATAGGGGTTGCCGAGAGCGTGGATGGACCAATGTTCACCGCCATATCGCGTCGTGCGGAAAGCCTCTTTCGCCGGCCGAACGAGTGAGTATTCCTCGCCGACTGAGAAATTGCCCTTGCGCTGGTATAGATAGATTGACTCCCGGGGCGTGAATTGGCGGAGGGCCGATTCCAAATCGTTATTGGCGCCATCGAGGACGATGATATCCGTGGGCACGTTAGTTGTCGTAATAAACCCGGTGCAATCCACCTGGGATTGGGTGGCGGCAGGGATGGGAGATGCCGGAGGTGTTTGCTGGCCCAGCGCAACCGCCACTGGAAAAATGAACCATACGGCAGCGACACTTAGCGTTCTTGTACGCAAAGGTTTCCTCCCCTTCAAATCCTGGCGCGGGCGGGTCGTGCCTAACAGCACCGCCAGCGGGCGAATCCCCTTCTACGGGGCAAGTGTAAGGAAATAGGTTATTAAAAGTCAAGCAAGGGTGGCTGCACGAAGGTACTAGAAGTCTTGAAGCGGGATGTAGCGCGGGCGTCTCGC
>JBAVYG010000286.1:0-2437 GCA_049698675.1 Terriglobia bacterium | reverse complement strand
GCGGGAGCGGGACGCTCCCGCCACAGCGGGCGGGACGCCCGCGCTACGAAGTTTTATCTTTGGAGGGAAAGATGAGAAAGCTCAGCATCCTATTGGTTGCTTCACTTGTCACAGCGGCCCTTGCGACCCTTGCCGAAGCCAGTTCCCGTATTGAAAAAAACCTGAAGCTCGAACCTAAGGGCCGGTTCGTGCTCAAATCAGATGTGGGGAGCGTGACCCTGACCGGCGCATCTTCTTCCGGAGCGAGGGTGGTTATAACTTCCGATCGCGATGACCTTGAAGCTCTCTACAATATCAACTTCGAGGAGAATCCAGGAAGTGCCGGCGTGACGGTGCGCCGGAAGGACCATTTCGGTTGGAGCGAGCACGCTTCCGTCCATTTCGAAGTCCAAGTCCCCTCCCAGACGCAAACCGAAATACGGACCGGAGGGGGAAGCATCAACCTCTCCAGCCTTCGGGGCGACTCTGAGCTGAAGACCTCGGGCGGCGCGATCGAGGTTTCCGGCTTGTCCGGAAAACTCGATGCAAAGACCTCCGGCGGGCCGATCCACTTGCAGGAGGTTGACGGGGATGCGCGCGCGGATACTTCAGGAGGGAGGATTGAGGTGGCCTCGATCGACGGCTCGCTCACCGCACACACCAGCGGAGGACCCATTCGAGTGGATCGCGTGACCGGATATGTCGAGGCCGAGACTTCCGGCGGTCCGATCTCCGTGAATTTCGGCCGGGGAAACGCCCGCGGCGGTGTGCTCGAGACCTCCGGGGGATCAATCGAAGTGGAGTTGGAACGCTCCGCTAACCTCGATATTGACGCCTCAACTTCCGGCGGCTCCGTCACCAGTGATTTGCCGATTCGGGTGGTGGGAAAGATTTCAAGCTCCAGCCTGCACGGTTCACTTGGCTCAGGCGGAGAAACCTTGCGACTTCACACCAGCGGCGGCTCCATCCATATCAGAGCACTGTGAGGCGATCCCGAAGCGGACAAGGCGGTTGGGTCATTTAACTACCCGACGTATCTCTTCGATATCCGAGATCAGGCCTTCGATTAATTCCTCCCAATCGGCCTTGTCAACAGGGCTGAATTCTCTTCCGTAGCCCTTCATCCTTTCCGGCCGTGCGTTCTCCAGTACCACCCAAAGTGTGGATAGCTCTGCTGCGAGTATTTGCCGGGGCTCGGGCTTTCGAAGCTGAATGGAAAAACGATTCAAAGACGCCGACAGGCGAGTCCGAATCGTTCGCATCTTTTCCCGCGCCAGTCGAATATGGTCGGCCTGGACCGGCGAGGGCCCGTCTGCGTATGGGGACTCGAGCGATTTCAGCACCAGTTCCATCCGATCCAGGGCACTTTCGAATATGATGGCGACCGTAGCCAAACGACGAGCGTGGAGTTCATCCAGAGCCATAGCGGTATTCCTGATTGAAGTTCTTCAGGCAGCCTTCGTTCCCCGAATTTCGTCTTCCAGACCGTTCAGCCTCACCAGTGCTGCCTGGACTGCTGATGCTCCCTCGGCCCGCGCTACGCGGGCACGCGTTAGGGCCTGTTCAGCGATGCGTCGGATTTCGTGCAGGAGCTTGCGGATCTCCACCTCCAAGCGGCTGCGGCTCTCCTGAACTCGGTTGAGGATGTCGCTCTGTACCCGAGTGCAGTTGGTTTCCAGCAGGTGTGTAAGAAACTGCCGGGCATGGTCTTCGATCGCGCCATGGGCTCGAGCGAGGCCGAGAATCAAATCGGCCACCCAGCGCAATGGCGATGCTGGTTCCGCGATCTCGATCAGGTCGTGAAACGTGAACCGCGATCGAATCCGAAAGCCTGCTTCCGGGTCGAGGGCGTGTGGCATGCGCGCAATCTCTCGAATGCCCGCCGCGGCGAGCTTTTTCAGAAAATCGTTGCCCATCTGCACAAATCGGCGGGCGACCTCCCGATATTCCTTCTCCGCCTCCGCTTGCTCGGTGCGCAGCCAGGGCAGGACGTGCCGGCGCGCAACTTCTTGAGCCTCGCGCATCAATCGACGCCGGTATACAGGTCCGATTCCGCGCGAGACCGATTGGAGCGCCTGCTCGAATTCCTGATTCGCTTGAGGCGACAGAGAAGCGAGAAAGGCTTTATGCCGGTGGACGAGCGCATCAGAAAGGTGATGCTGCTCAGCCATGAAGAGATAACCCAGCTCGCGCATCGAGCGTTCTGCCCCGGCCAGCGTTTCCTTCATGGCGGCAATTCGCCGCTCCGATTCTTCGAGGGGTCGCTCCAGCGCCTCGCGCTCTTCGCAGATGATGGCCAGCAATTGCTCGCTCAGCCGCTCGAGACCCCGGTCGCAAGCCGCGCGGATCAATTGCCGGCCGGAGCCGTCGACGAGCTGGCGAAGCGCCTCCAACAGTCCTCCCCAGTCCCGCTCCGGCCCGCGGTTCTCCAGCCGCTCTGCGGCGCTGACTTCAAAGA
>JBAVYG010000285.1:0-1575 GCA_049698675.1 Terriglobia bacterium | reverse complement strand
GTCTCGCCCGCTGTCGCCGGAGCGTCCCGCTCCCGCAAGACGGCGCGGGCAGGATGCCCGTGCAACAGCGGGCGAGACGCCCGCGCTACGATTGAGCTACCATTGCACCTTATGCGTACTGATCCTTACGACCCGGAGTTATTCCGGCGCAATGGCCACAAAGTGGTCGATGCACTGGCCGCTTATCTTCATTCCGCCCTTGCGGGTGAAATGCCCGTTCTTCCTCACTACGCCCCGCTCGAACTCGCGCAGGAATACCAGGACTCGCTCCCTCTGGACTCCGCCGGCGACGCGGATGCTGAAGTCTCGCGCTGTCTTGCGCAGATCATCCGGCAAAGTATCCACCTGCATCATCCTGGCTACATGGGCCACCAACTCCCCCCTGTCTTGCCGCTGGCGGCGCTGGCGGACTTGATATCGAGCTTGCTCAATAACAGCGTGGCTGTCTACGAAATGGCGCAGGCCGGCACGCAGATCGAGAGGCAAGTCATTCGCTGGCTGTGCGCAGCGGTGGGGTGGCCCCAGGATTCCGACGGCGTCTTGACTTCCGGAGGCTCTCTCGGAAACCTGACGGCGCTGCTCGCAGCTCGCAACCATGCCACGCAAGGCTCGGCATGGCGGCAGGGACTTCGTGCAGGGCCGCCTCTCGCCCTCCTGGTTTCAGACCAGGCGCATTACTCCCTGGCGCGCGCGGCCGGAGTCCTCGGCCTGGGCGAGGAGTCAATTGTCGTGATTCCCACCGACAGCCGCTTTCGAGCCGATGTTTCCGCGCTCGCCGACCTCTACCGGCGAACCGTGCAAGAAGGGAAAAAGGTGATTGCCGTCGTGGGAAGCGCCGGCACCACCGCCACGGGTTCTTTCGATCCTTTGCGGGGGATGGGAGAGTTCTGCCGGGAAAAGGGAGTGTGGTTTCATATCGACGGTGCGCATGGAGCCTCGGCGCTGTATTCCGAAAAGTATCGCGGACTCACGGAGGGAATCGATCTCGCATCCTCCCTGGTTTGGGATATGCACAAGATGCTCTTCGCCCCCAGCTTGATCACAGCCGTTCTGTTTCGCCACCGTGAAGACAACTATGGCGCCTTCTCTCAAGAGGCGAGCTATCTCTTTGGCCGGCGCCCCGAGGAAGCGGACTTCGACATTGCACTTCGCACTCTCGAATGTACAAAGAGAACAATGGGAATCAAGCTGTGGCTGGCCCTGCGTGTTCACGGAGCGAAGACGATCGGCGAGATGGTTACGAAGACGTTCGACTTGGCGCGGGAATTCGCAGCCCTGCTCGAAGCCCAGCCCGATTTTGAGCTGGCGACGGAACCGGCCAGCAACATCCTCTGCTTCCGCCACGTGCCCGAGGCGCTCAAGGGCCTCGAGAACGCCGCTGAAAAACTCGATGCGCACCAAGTGGAGTTAAGAAAAAAGGTCGTGGCTTCCGGAAGGTACTTCCTGGTGCAAACCGTGTTGCGGAACACGGTCTACCTGCGGACCACACTCATGAATCCGCGCACAACGATCGAAGACCTGGAGGGGCTGATTCAAACTATCCGTGTTGTTTCTGTTCTTTTGTGACGTAATAAC
>JBAVYG010000284.1:0-1691 GCA_049698675.1 Terriglobia bacterium | reverse complement strand
AGGCAAAAAAGATACTAAATAGAGGGAACGAACCTAAGGATCTGTTGAAAACACAAGGGTTAACGTTCTTGGAGGCTCAAAAACGAACCCAATTCTGACTGCGAAAAGCGCCAATCAAAGCAAAAATACGGCCAAAAATCGACGAGTTGTGGGGCAGAAGAGCAGGTTTCAGGTGTCAGGTTCCAGGTGGCAGGGCCTCGACCAGGATTCAGGAGTCAGGATCCGGGAGACAGAAGCGCAGGCGACAGGTTGTGCAGGACAGGGCGCTTTTTGGGTGAGAAGTCACCGTACCGCCCGGTCGTGACCTACCTCTCTTTTGACAGGGAACAGAGAAAAAAGACGCGCCTGTCATGGGTTGAATCTCTCATTGGCACATCCACTCTGCGGGCTGACTTCAAAAACGGTTCGCCCCACAAATCGGACGATAATGTAAATCAATAAGTTACTTTGACAATGTGTCAATTTCAGCAATTTGCACACTTCGGCAAAAGCTTGGTAAACCCGAGGATTTCTGGCAGGTAGATTGCCTGAGAGAGGTGAGGAACAGTTGAATTTCGTGGTTCAGGAGGAGCAAATGGCCATACCCTCACGCATCCGCGATTTCCTGGATTCCGAGAATGTTTCCTATGAAGAACTCCGTCACCAGCCGGCCTATACGGGACAAGAGGTCGCACACACGCTCCATCTGTCGGGCAAGAGGTGCGCCAAGACTGTAGTGCTGGATGGGGACGGAAGGCTGGCAATGGCAGTTTTGCCGGCCGCCAACCGACTGAATCTCCAAGATCTTCGGGCAGCAATGGAAGTCACGCGCCTGGAGATGTTAGCGGAAAGTACGCTGAGCAAGCTCTTCCCAGACTGTGAGCGGGGCGCGATTCCACCTCCCGGCCGTCTCTACGGGATGGAGGTATGGGTGGATCGAACCATAAGCGATTCGGAGAAAATTGTAATCTGCGCAGGCACCCACGAGGATTGCATCCGAATGAAGTACTCCGACTTCGCAAAGTTAGCCAGACCGCGCATTAGCCGGTTTTCGGAAGTCTGGGCCACCACGGCGGCTTGACCAGTCCGGCCGAATCGCCCATATAGAGCTTGCCCGACTGGGGCGGCTTAGCCGCGGCCCTGCGGAGCGGCGGCGAGGCTTGGCGCTGCCTTGCGCCATTACGCCGAAGTATTTCGAGCGCGGCGCAAACTCGACTCAGGCGCTCAGGAAGGGCCTACACGCAAAGGGAATGCGCGTGAATAGCGGGGGCAGTGAGCCCCATTGAGCTTATACGCGACCCCTTCCATGAATGAGTTACACTATGGTTGAGCGGTGTTGGTGTGACATGAGGAGGATTTCATGCTTGCTTTGAAGGAAAAACTGGCGCAGCAAATCCCGGGGTTAAGAGAAGAAGTACGCCAGCTCACCAAACGCCATGGCGACGTAGTCATTTCCGAGGTGACAGTAGCTCAGGTTTTTGGCGGAATGCGAGGGATCAAGGGCCTCGTCTGCGACACCTCTGTGGTGGACCCAGGCAAGGGTTTATACGTTCGCGGCATACCCATTGGCGAGTTGGCCCACTGCTTGCCCGAGGAGATTTTCTACTTGCTTTGCACCGGCGAACTTCCCGATAGCGAAGCTCTTGCAAGCCTCCAGCAGGACTTGCGAAAGCGCGCCCAGATTCCCGCCTACGTATGGGATGTGCTTCAGG
>JBAVYG010000283.1:0-8974 GCA_049698675.1 Terriglobia bacterium | reverse complement strand
TTTTCAGCAGCGGCCAGGATGGCGCGCGCCCCTTCAAGCGTCAGACGAATATTGTTTCGTGTAAGCATAAGAACATTATTGGGAAGTGGACGAGGAAAGGCAAGGGCAGGTTCCAGGTGTCAGGTTCCGGGTTTCAGGAGAGTGACTTCAGCGACCCACTACAAGACCCCCTTGGCGTTTAAGGAAGGGGCCGTACTAAACCTTTGGGTGCTCAGCTCTTTGATTCAAAAACCTCGGCATTCACAACATGGGAGGGCCTTCGACCATCTAACGCCGCGAGGAGATTATCCACCGCCAGCATCGCCATTTTCAGGCGAGGCTCTGCTGAGGCGCTGCCGATGTGCGGCAATAGGACCACGTTGGGCAATGTGGCCAGCCCCGGGTGAAGGTGAGGCTCATGTTCATACACGTCAAGGCCTGCCCCAGCGATTTTTCCTGCTTGCAGCGCCTGGACCAGCGCCTCTTCATCCACCACTTTTCCTCGCGCCGTATTGATGAGGAAAGCGCCCGGCTTCATCCGAGCCAATTCGGAAGCGCCAATCATGTGGTGCGTAAGCGCGGTCAGGGGCGCGTGCAGGCTGAGGAAATCCGACTCGCGCAAGAGGGTTTCACGATCGACGAATCGGGCGTTTAATTCCTTTTCGAGGGTATGGGGCGCGCGGTGTCGCGTGTGGTAGAGAACTCGCATAGAAAAGCCATGGGCACGACGCGCCATAGCCTGTCCGATCAGGCCGAAGCCATAAAGGCCCAAGGTTTTCCCATTGACTTCGGCGCCCCACATGGATCCCCACTCCCAGTGGCGCCAACGGCCTTCGCGGACGTAACGGTCAAGCTCCGTAACACGCCTTGCCGCTGACAACAGGAGTGCGAAAGAAGTGTCGGCGGTGATTTCCGTGACCACGCCGGGAGTATTGGTGACTACAATCCCGCGGCGAGTGCAGGCTGGCACATCGATGTTGTCATAGCCAGCAGCAACGTTCGCCACCACGCGCAGTCTAGTGGCCTGGCGGAGGACTTCCTCGTTCACGCGCACGCCGCAGGCCACCAAGCCATCAACATCACGGCACGCCTCCGCCAGCGCTCCGGGCTTGAGCGCCACGTCCTCGGGATTCACTGTGACTTCGCAGTGCTCCGCAATGCGTTCAATTACAGCGGGCAGAAGCGGACGAGAGACAAACACTTTGGGTTTCATGGCCGTGCATCCCCTGAAAATGCATAAGCCAAAGTTGATAGCACAACGATTGGAAGCGCGTCAAATCTGGAGAAACTCTTCCACCCGCTGAAGAGTGGGAGCCGAATCGCCACCGCCCATGCTCAAGGTTGAAAGCGCGGCTGCCGCGTTGGCGAAGCGAGCAGCATCCTGGAGGTTGTGGCCGCGGCAGAGGGCGGCAAGAAAGGCGGCATCAAAGCAATCGCCGGCGCCCGTGGTATCGATGGCGCGAACGGCGAACCCAGGAGATGAGAACGCGCCTTCGGGGCCATCCACGTAACATCCCGCTGGTCCCAGCTTGACGATGACCGTCTTCACGCCTGTCTGGTGGAGGCGGTCCGCGATGGCCCTGGGCTCCGTCTCGCCCGTGAGCTGCCGGCCTTCTTCCTGGTTGGGGCAAAAGTAATCTACGTATGCCAAGGCCGGCTCGATCAGCGGCAGCCAGCGGCCCCGCGAGTCCCAGCAGGGATTCATGGAGGTCAGGCAACCAAGCTGCCGGGCACGAATCAGAGTCTCCGCGAGCGGGGCGCCATCGAAGCTCGGCAGGGCGAAGGCGCTGGCGTAGTGAAAGACTCGCGCCCCCTTCACCAAGTCCCAGTTCAAGTGGCAGGCGGAAAAGTGCGCATTCGCGCCGCGAAAATGCAGGAAGCGTCGCTCGCCGCTCGACTCCACGAGCACCATGCTGACGGAGGTTCGGGCCTCCTTAACCGTGATCACGTTTGATTCATCCACTCCTTCGGAGCGCACTGACTGGCGAAGGATTTCTCCCAACCGGTCTTCGCCCACAGGCGCGGCGAGGGCAACCCGAACCCCCAGCCGCGCGAGCGCCATGGCGGTGTTGACGCCGTTGCCTCCCGGTGCGAGGGCCACCTCTTCCAGACGCTGGCTGCCCCCTGGGGCGGGAAGTCCGTCCACGGGCCGCGCCAGGACGTCCACCACGGCATTTCCGGCGCAGAACACTTCGCATCCCGGCTTCATGGATTGTTCACCTCCATACGGCATACAAAATTCGGCCCCAAACGCCGAGTTGCGCTTTCCAATCCGCCCGGCTTGCCGGAAGAACGCTCTACACCTCCTTGAGTCGGCAGGCAATTATACCCGCATTTCCATTTTGAACCCCGCCTACGAATCTTCGGATCGTCGTCAAGAATACTATTGCTGCTTTGGACGCAAAGAATACCCTCCGGGCATCCCACCATCCTCAGATCGGGCCTCTCCGGTGCCGGAAGTGGCAGGAAGAATCTGAAATGACATCGTTAGGGGGAGCGCCCGCCATCTCTTCCGCTCCTTCCTCAGCTCTCGCGGGGTCAGTCGAAACTCCCTCGGCCGAGTGATGGCTTGCCTAAACAGCTCACACGGTCAGCCGCGAGGAATCCAAAGTCCTGAAGCCCGCACACTCCGCGTCAAATAATCTCGGGAAAAAGTGGGCTGTGCGAAGTTTCTACGGGCCCCCGTAGGGCAATTGCGCGTTTAAGGCGTTTCGCCTATAATCATGTCTCACCTCTGAAGGCAGGGTTTTTGATATGCCCACACCCATTGTCCAGAAACTTCAGCAAGAAATTCAGGCATTGGAACATGAACTTAATCACGAACTCCCACGGGAGTTGAAGCGCGCCCGCGCGCTGGGCGACTTAAGTGAAAACGCCGAGTTCATCATGGCCAAGCAACGCCAGGACTACGTTGGTGCGCGGCTTAGCCAGCTTAAGAAGAGGTTGGCAGAACTCTCGCTGGTCAATTTCAGCAATATTCCTAAGGACAAGATCGCTTTTGGGTCGAAAGTAGTCTTGTACGATGTTGACCGGGATTCCGAGATCGAGTACAAACTGGTCACAAGCGAAGAGGCGGAGGTCAGCAAGGGCTTAATCTCTACGACCTCGCCCATTGGCCGTGGCTTGATGGGGAAGAAGCTAGGGGATTCGGTCAGGATTGCGACGCCGAACGGGGTTCGGGAATTTGAAATCCGGGCCGTACAAACCATCCACGACCAGTCCGAAGCCTAGAAGGTTGGCATACCCACGTGATCACAGGGAAGATCGGCGACACGCTCGGGCGCGTACTGGACGCGATAGTCCGCGGCTTTGCGGCGAGCGGCATCAACCCTAATTTCCTTACCTTTATAGGGTTCGGCATCAACCTGCTGGCCGCGTACTTGTTCGCCTACGGCTATTTTCGCTGGGCGGGCGCCACCATCATCCTCGCCGGGATCTTCGACATGGCGGACGGCCGCGTGGCACGCCTCGAGGGCCGCGTCACGCCCTTCGGCGGCTTCTACGACTCAGTCATGGATCGTTACTCTGACCTCTGCTTGCTGATCGGACTGCTGATTTATTACGGGCGCATCAACCGGTTCTTGTATGTGTCCCTCGTCGCTGTAGCCATGATCGGCTCCGTCATGGTGAGTTACAGCCGCGCACGAGCCGAAAACGTTATCCCATCCTGCAAGGTGGGCTTCCTGGAGCGGCCTGAGCGTGTGGTGCTGATCATCATCGGCGCCTTGTTTGACCGCATGGCGCCGGTGCTCTGGCTCATCGCGGTGCTCTCCAATGTGACGGTGATCCACCGCATCCTCTACACTCGCCAGGTAACACGGAAACGCGCCGCCCACACCCACGAAGCCTAACAGGTTTCAGGTGTCAGGTTCCAGGTGTCAGGGACCAGTTTTTCAGGGCCTCCGATCTCCTGTCACCTGATACCCAGCACCTGACACCCGGCACCTGCCCTTTCCAGCGTGAAATCCCCCTATTCGGCGAGGCCCAATTTGCCCCCCTCCATCGCTGACCGTGACCTAAGTTACATGCAACTCGCTTGCGATAAGCTACTTTCTAATTTTGAGGTTCTGGACATTTTTTGGTGGCGGTCTGGAACGCCTTTTGCGCTATAATACGATGCGATGTTAAACAACGCGAAGTTTGACTCACCCTTAAGCCTCTATGACGCTGAGGGTCAAGCCTCCCTCAAAGTATTGACAATACTTGGGGGTTGGGAGACCCGTCGTTCATTCAATGAGATTGGCATCCATGCCGGCGACCGGATCCGGGTTCTGGGCCGCGCGCCCTTCGGTGGCCCGCTGCTTATTGACAACCGGGGAACGCATGTTGCAGTCGGCAAGCAACTGGCTAAGAAGATTAAGGTAGAAGTCCTGCCGTGAAGGTCGCTCTCGTCGGCCAACCCAATTGCGGCAAGAGCACGCTGTTTAATGCTGTCGCGGGATACCGATCCCTCACGTCCAACTTTGCCGGGACCACCGTTGAGTACACCCGTGGCCAGGCGCGGGTGGATGGCGTGGTAGTTGACCTGGTTGATTTGCCCGGCCTCTATTCACTGACCCCCACAAATCCCCTTGAAGCCATCGGCCGCGAATGTCTTCTCAGCGGCGACTGGGATGTGATTATAAACGTCATCGACGCTTCGCAACTGGCGCGAAGCCTGGAACTGACTTTGGAGCTCAAGGACCTGCAAGCGCCGCTTGTCGTCTGCCTGAACATGATGGACGAGGCGGCGCGAAAAGGCATCGTCATCGATTCCAAGGCCCTTTCCCTCGCGCTCGGGGTTCCGGTGGTGGAGACGATTGCCGTCCGCGGGCAAGGCATCCTCGACTCATTCCGCGCCGCGCTGGCTCTTTCCCGCCGGGCGCGGCGGATTCCTCCCCAACCGTTCATCTATGCGCCGGAGGTTGAAGACACGGTCGCGCGGCTCGGGCAAAGGCTCACCAGTTTTGCGACGCTGGGTGATGACCGCGATCGAGGAAGCGCCGGGATCGAACCGGAACAGCAAGCGCCGGGTGGGACAGCTTCCGGAGCTGCCCGCCAGGACTTTCGTCCCGCAGCTTCCAACTCCATTGCCACTCCGACGGCCCTTGTTGAATCCGCAGCGCCATTCCCGCCGGCTCGTTTCGAGGCATTGCAGCTCGCACAGAGTGATCCCCGCACGCTTGCCCAGCTCCCCACTTTGCAGGTGGCTGCGGCCGTTTCCGAGGCCCAGGGCGAGATCACGCGTCTTCTGGGCCAGCCTGCGGATGCGGCGATTTCCTCAGCGCGGCACGCCGCCTGTCTGAACCTTTTCGAGCGTGTCGCCCGGGTTACTCATCCCCGAAGGGATTGGCGGGAAAGGGTTGACCGGCTCGTGATGCATCCGGTGTGGGGATATGCAGTGCTGGGCCTGGTTTTCCTGGGCATCTTTCAGTTGATCTTCACGGTAGGCAGATTTGGTGAGGACCGCATTCTGGGCGTGTTCAGCGGCCTCATCGCCTGGATGTCCCGGTACATGGACCCGCAGAGCGTGCTGTTCGCAGCCGCCAAAGGCGCCCTGCTGGGGACGGCAGGCGCCGTGGCCATTGTTCTGCCCTACTTGTTGCCCTTCCTGATATGCCTCGCCGTGCTTGAAGACCTGGGGTACCTGTCGCGGGTAGGCTATCTGATGGACGCGCTCATGCACTGGCTCGGCCTGCATGGCACCGCAACGCTGCCCGTGCTTCTCGGTTACGGGTGCAGCGTCCCGGCGGTGATGGCAACGCGTATCCTCAGCTCCCGGCGTGACCGCTTCATTGCGGCCTTCCTCTCGGTCCTGGTCCCTTGCTCCGCGCGCATGACCGTGATTATGGCGCTGGTGGGTGTCTACTTGGGCGCCTATTACGCGCTGGGCATCTACGTTTTGAATCTGCTGGTAGTGGTCCTGGCCGGCCACATCCTGGCCCTGATCTGGCCGGAGATTTCGCCGGGGATGCTGATGGAAGTGCCGGCCTTCCGCGTGCCCGCGCCCAAGGTGGTCCTGATGAAAACCTGGTGGCGGCTGCGCGAGTTCGTGATGGTGGCGTTCCCGCTGCTCGTGGCGGGCAGCGCCATTCTAAGTTTGATCGAATTCTATGGATGGCAACAATTCATCAATGCCGCGCTCTCACCGTTGACGGCTCTGCTCGGCCTGCCACGCGCTGTAGGTCTCACCCTGATTTTCGGCGTGCTGAGAAAAGAACTCTCTCTCCTGATGCTCATGCAGGCCCTGGGAACCACACAGGTGGCTTCCGTGATGAGCGTTGCACAAATCCTGATCTTCACCCTCTTCGTTACATTCTACCTTCCGTGCATGGCGACGCTCGCTGCCATGTTCCGCGAACTGGGCTGGCGCCTCACCGCTGCCGCCGCTTCAGCGTTGCTGGTGCTGGCAGTGGGCATCAGCTTGGCGGCGCGCGGCATCCTCGCAGTTTTGTAGCTACCGCCACCCGTATTCTCCAGAAGTGTCAGCCCGCGGGGATGTCATTCCGAGCGCAGCGAGAAATCTTGCTCGGCGTTGAGGTGGATCCGAGCTAAAGGTGACTTAGGGGTAGGTGGAAAAAAGAACAGAGCGAGATTCCTCGCTGCGCTCGGAATGACACTGGGCGGGGGGTTGAGCGGCAGAGGCCAGACTCCTGTTTGTCGGCGCGTTACTACAAAGGTATATTCCCGTGTTTTTTGGGTGGGTTGGTGTCGCGCTTGGTTTCGAGCATGCGCAGGGCAGTGATCAGTTTGGGGCGGGTGTCGCGGGGCTGGATGACGGCGTCCACCCAGCCGCGTTCGGCGGCGATGTAAGGGTTGGCGAAGCGCTCGCGGAACTCCGCCACGTTCTCGCGGCGCAAGGTTTCCGGGTCTTCTGCCTTCTGAAGCTCGCGCCGATAGACGATATTCACCGCTCCTTCCGGCCCCATCACGGCGATTTCTGCGCTGGGGTAGGCCAGGTTCACATCCGTGCGGACGTGCTTTGATCCCATCACGCAGTAGGCACCGCCGTACGCCTTGCGGGTGATGACGGTGATCTTGGGGACGGTGGCTTCGGCGTAGGCGAAGAGCAGCTTGGCGCCGTGGCGGATGATGCCGCTGAGTTCCTGCTGCGTGCCGGGCAGAAAACCCGGCACGTCCTCGAAAGTCACGATGGGGATATTGAAGGCGTCGCAGAAGCGGATGAAGCGCGCCCCCTTGTCAGACGCGTTGATGTCAATGCACCCGGCCAGCACGGCGGGCTGATTGGCGACGATGCCCACGCTCTGCCCGCCCAGCCGCGCAAAACCCACCACCAGGTTTTTGGCGAAGTGCTGGTGTACTTCCAGGAAATAGGCGTCGTCCACCACGCGCTGGATGATTTCCTTCATGTCGTAGGGTTTGTCGGGCTCAGCGGGCACCAGTGTGTCGAGCACGGCATCGCGGCGGTCCGCAGGGTCCTGAGTTTCGACACGTGGAGGATCCTCGTGATTGTTCTGCGGCATGAACGAGAGCAGTTCGCGGATCAGGGCCAGGCAGTCGGGATCGTCGTGAGTTACGAAGTGCGCCACGCCGCTGGTGGAATTGTGGGTCATGGGCCCGCCCAGGTCCTCCTTGGTGACGTCCTCGTGCATTACGGTCTTGATGACGTCCGGGCCGGTTACGAACATGTAGCTGGTGTTTTGGACCATGACGATGAAATCCGTGATGGCGGGGGAATAAACCGCGCCCCCGGCGCACGGCCCCATGATGGCGGAAATTTGGGGGATCACCCCCGAAGCCAGCGTGTTGCGGAGGAAAATGTTGGCGTATCCGGCCAGCGAAGCCACCCCTTCCTGAATGCGCGCGCCCCCGGAGTCATTCAGCCCAATGAACGGCGCACCGACCTTCATGGCCATATCCATGATTTTGCAAATCTTTTCGGCGTTCGCTTCGCTCAGGGAACCGCCGAACACGGTGAAGTCCTGGGCGAAGGCAAAAGCCAGCCGGCCGTTTATGCGCCCGTAGCCGTTCACCACCGCGTCGCCCGGTATGCGCTGCTTGTACACGCCAAAATCGTGACAGCGGTGCTCCACCAGCATGTCAATCTCTTCAAAGCTGTCGGGGTCAAAAAGCATCTCCAGCCGCTCGCGGGCTGAGAGTTTTCCCTCCGCATGCTGCCTGGCTTGGCGTTCTTCACCGCCGCCTGCTTCGGCGCGTGACTGGCGCCGCCGTAATTCTTCGAGTTTTTCCTGGAAAGTCATAACGAATTGAGTGATTGGTTCATTGAGTCATTGAGTCATTGCTTGGGTCGGCAACCGCTCGGAGCAATCGCTCAATCGTCAATCATTCAATGACTCAATGGTCCAAGTCCGCTCCACTCCTCACATGCGATAATGGAATTCGCAGGCCGCTTGGGATCGTATTTGACGCTGGCTGTCTGTCCCGACAGAGACCGGGCCATGGCGGCGATTTCGGGCAGCGCCGTAACGTCCTGGGCGGCCTCGTAGGTTACTCCCGCCACTTCGTAAGCATAACCCACCAGCACCAATTTTGCCCCCGCCGTTTGCGATTCCACCAAATCCACAATTCGGCCCGCGCTGATGCGGCCACGCCTGTTAATGTCCAGGCGCCTCAGCCTCTCGAGTTCGGCGGGATCTTTGCGCCGCCAGCGCAGATACCGGGCGTACGCCATCCTCCCGCCCAGTGCGAGTGCGCCCGCAGACGCTAATCCAAAGGTGAGGCGTAAGAACGGGGTCAACGCTTTTCCTCTTTCTCCCCGTGCATCAGGAATTGTGCCTGCCGCCGCTCTCTCAGAGCGTAACTGAACAACACGCGCTCCTTTCAGCGAGGGTCTCGAAAAGCTCGACCCGAGATTATAACATCACCTCATGCGCGCAGCGTGCACAGCCTCGCAATACGGAACCGGCAGGTAGCAGGCGGTGGATGGGCTGGGGCCGGAGGGAATGGTGAATTGTGAATGGTGAATTATGAATTGCCTTCTTCATTGCTCCTACAGCAGACTGCTTTCTGGTCATTGCGGACCGGCTACCTTCTG
>JBAVYG010000282.1:0-4301 GCA_049698675.1 Terriglobia bacterium | reverse complement strand
GCCTCGTTATAGCACTCTACTTGGCTTGCGTCATCGAGAGCTCTGAGCCTGCGAAGGTGCTTGCGATTGCGCCACGCCGGATCTACTTCGGAAGGATCACTCGGAAGGTCATACAACGCTTGCAGTTCTTCGGGGCTTGGAGTAGAAATTCTTATAGCCTTGTCTGGTGTCATCGCCACCTCCAGGGTTAGAGGCTGTTCGGTGTTTTGCCATCGGGCAGCCTCGATTTGCCTGCCTATTGTTGACCTCTTCCCTCCCCGCGTCAAGTCATTTCCTGAGCGTGGGAAAGTAGCGTACAGCGCCTTCCAGGGCTTCGATTCCACGCTTCACTCCTTGCGAAGCCGCGATTTCGTTGGCGTTTTCGAGGAGCGCTTCCGCGAAGCCCGGCGAGCCTCTTACCAGCTTCCAAATCAATGCGAATTCATCATCCGCTATCGCATAGCCCATGAATTCGAGTACCTTGCGAAGGTCCGCTTCGCGTAAGGGGCGCTGCTCGAATCGAACGCGGATACGGCGAAACAACCGCTCATGCTGGCGGTTAATCTTTTCGCTCAGAACCTCATTTCCGACCAGGAGTACGGGCAGCCGGGCATCGTCCCACAGGTCTCTGAGGATTTCAAAGCAATCCATGCGGAGACGGTCGCCCTCGTCAACGATGAGAAGGTAGGGGCGCTGCTGGATTCGTTCCACGGCACGGTTATAGAGGTCTGAAGCGCGCATCCAGTTGCGGCCATGGGTATTCCACTTCTCACCCGGCGCCAGCGCTAAAGGCTGGAGCAGCGTGTACCGAGTAGTGATCTGTTTACATCGAATCACCTGATGGTCAAAAGGCAGCGTGCGTTCAGCGTAGTCCACGGCAGTCGTTTTACCGACTCCGGTGGGTGCCGTGAAGGTGATAATCCAGCGCTTGGCCCATGCTCGCGCGGCAAGGGCACAGAGATTCTTCACCACTGAGTTGACCAGGGCGGTTGTCGCTGGCTGAGGTACTTCAACGGCGGTTACGGACATTCCCTTTTCTCCCTTCCAGGGCGCGTTCGACAATGCGGACTAGCTCGTCTCGCTTGTCGCTGGGCTCCTGGAAACGCAGTAGGCGATAAAGCCACGTCAATTCGTTAGGGCGCATCAGGTTGCGCAGCACTACGCGCGCGCCGAGTTGCGTATCACCCTGGGCAAGCAGGGTTGCGAATTGCACAGGACCAGGATGCAAACTTGGAAATCCTCCGCTTTGGTCTGGAAGGAACTGGAGGAACTCGGCTTTCTCCTCCGGGCTAAAGATGCCGCGCCGGAGCAATTCTGCGGCGAGTTCCGGGCTTGCGCGGAGAGCGCGGGAAACGATGTCGCGCATGAATCAGCCTTCCAAATCAGCAAAGTCCAAAGGCTTCGCTCGCCTTTTGTAGCGGTCGTGTTCCATAAGATACTCGACGCTCCCGATCTCGTCGTGTTGCAGCGCCGGGGACGGGGCTTCATCCTTGGGAGCAACATCTGGCAACTGAGAGCCGGGATGGTACTCCAAGGGCTTTACGGTTTCCCCTGCCAGCTTGTTGATGCGATTCTGCAACTCCATCTGCCGGGCCAGCTCGTCGGGATCGTTCATTCCCACGCGCACCCGGCGAGGAGCAGCGATGGTCTCCTCACCCTTTTGAGCAGGGAGCACAGTGATAAATGAATGATCGTGCCGAAGGCGCACAACCTCGCGTTTCTGGCCCGCGATCCCCAGTAATAGCGGGTGAGAATAGCGGGAGCCATCACGTAACTCAATAATGCCGCCTGTCTCAATACGCTCATTCTCGAAATGCTGAGCCGTGGCAAGAGCAAGTTGGTCTTCAGAGATTCGCGGGAAGCCGGATGCTGGGGAGCATTGGACAAAGACCGCGCGCGGCGTAAGTCCACACATATCTGTTCCCTCGGAATTGTGCTCGCGCCAAGCATCCATCATCTTGCTCACCTCAGCCAGGACCTCATCCCGCGTCAGCAATGGCGAGGGTTCACCCGGCGCGAGTTTGCCGACACACCAGCGCTTGTGTCTTTCGGCGTCTTCATCGCCGTGGGTCATTTTGCGCTCGCGCGTGTTCGCCCCAATCCAGCCGGGCTTTCCACGAAACCAGTCTGCTACCCAGCGATGGAAGCGTTCCAACCGCGTACCGCGCGGGTTGTGGACGCGGGGCATATCGTGCCGGATGCCCTCGGAGAAGCCCGCGAGCTGGCCCACGCGCTTGAAGATGCCATCGGCAGGGGCGAATTCCTTGTCGATGCGCTGCTGGTAAGGCTCCCCGCCCCACACTTTGCCCCGGAAGCGTCCCCGGTCGGAATGAATCGCCATAGGAACGCCAAAGGCGCGAACGAGGGCCACAAAGAGGTTGATTTCATCTTCGACAGCAATCCCATGACGCAGTTCGTACTCCGAGCCTTCGCAAAGGTCCCACGCCAGCGGATAGACCGACCGGGCGTCATAGAAAGTTAGAAGCCAATAGCGGCGAATCCAGGGCTCTCCCCGGCGATTCACGGCGCGACGCGGATCGTAGGAAAACAGGTTAAGTTTGCACTCATCGGACTCCACACGTTCAAGCGGGGTTAGATCGAGATATGAGCGGTCGATGTGCCCACAGGCAGCCTTGAGCGCGTCCGGCCCCTCGCGCGCGGCCTCGTCAATAGAGCTGAGGGAATGAAGAAAGCGCTCAACTGTGATGCGGCTGGGAATCCGGTAGAGGTGGGCGACGCGGCAGCCGGGCGAGCTTTGCTTGCCCTCAAGGTAGGCAATTAGAGAACGATAACATTGACTTAGAGCAAGATTCCTGATTAGATAACAATCATGCAAGTGGGCGCGCATGTCCGGGTCAAGAACTGTACCCGTGCCGGGCATAGGGCCGGGAAGCTCGTCGGCCAAATCGTTCATGTCCTCGCGTTGCTTCCACGCCGATACCCAACGCTGGATTGACTGTTCGGAAGTCTCGCTTTGCTTTGCGATGGCCTTCAGGAACTCGCTCTTAGATGAATAGCCCTGAGCTTTCCAGTTGCAATTCAGGAAGAGATTCACGATACGGAACCGACGCAGAATTACGTCGCGCTCGGAGCGTGGCAACTTGAGAGAGTCGATTTGATCGTCAACTTCCGTCCGTGGCAGTAGCCCAAGCTGCGCTGGCCCGGAGTCAGGGTTAGGCCTGTCGGCGGTTTCGAGAAGGCGTTTCCGCCAGCGTTGCCGCGCGTCGAAGCTCATCGAACGCGGGTCAATCAGCTTTCCCGGCTGGCCATCTTCGCGGTCCCTGGAAACCAGGAAATGAGTATCTCCGGGTCGCATCCGACGGTAGACTTCCATGCGAGAGACGCGCTCGAAATCCCTTACCTGCTCGACGGTGAGCCAGGGCGCTTCTGGTAGTTCTTTCCCTCCGAGATGTCGAACGGCTTCCATGTTATGATTTCCGAGGGCGATTGTCTTTTGCCTTGCGTCGCGGCTTCGTTTTCAGCAGTTCCGCGCGCCGCTCTTCGAGTTCAAGGTGTCGCTCTGCGAATTCAATAAGTTTGCGTAATCGCGGTCCGGCTGCCCAACGTTGCAGCCGGTCGCTGCCTATGGCATCACAGAATGCCTTGATGAAGAAGGCAGGGAATCTGGCCGCCTTGTGGTACTCGGAAGTCCAGTCATTGAGCATGTTCGGCGAAATTAGATTTGGTTGTCCCAGGGACTTACTCATTTCCTCGGCGATCTGTTCTCGGCTCATTGGGGACTGCTTAATCAGAAAACTCAAAAGCTCTCGAAGGTCGCCGTCTTGTATTCCGATTTTTTCCGGGCTCTTAGGCATTGCTTTCACGTTAGCAAGCTACTACAGTCACTTTGGAATGTCAAGAGGTATTTTATGAAAGAAAAACCAGCCACAGTTGGGGAGCGCATCAAGGCCATTCGCGGCGAGATGAGCCAGGCGGAATTCGGGCAGCTCCTGGATTCCAGTCAAGGCGCGGTTTCGGCTTGGGAGAGAGACGATAAAGACCGCTCGCCTTCTGCCGCCATCTATTTTCGGCTTGCTGCGCTCGCTCATGATCCCGACGACTCTATTTTCTTTCTGCAACAGGCCGGGCTTGACCCGGACGCTGTAATCTCAGTCGCCGACGTACTCCTTAAGGAAGGGGAAGTGAAAATGGACACAATTCTCGCTACCGCAGAGCAGGTCTTAAATGAGCAACTCGGCGACCAGCAGCAACGGGCGAAAGAGGGGAAGGACTTTATCGTTCCGCCGTACAACGACGCGCAGGCGTTGCCGTTCGAGGTTTCAGTTCCCACATCTTTGGTTTCAAATCGAGCCTCGACGTTC
>JBAVYG010000281.1:0-11163 GCA_049698675.1 Terriglobia bacterium | reverse complement strand
CCACAGGCTTGACGGGTTTTTCAGCAGCCTCCTAGTCAGGAAGGAGTTAGAATCTCGTGCTCATCATCGGCGAACTGATCAATTGCACCCGGAAAAAGGTCGGAGAAGCCGCCCAGAAGAGAGACGTGGATTTTTTCAAGGAAATCGCCCGGAAACAAGCTAACGCCGGCGCGGACATGCTGGACGTGAATGGCGGCTTGCCGGGTCAGGAGACGGAGGTCCTGCCGTGGCTCGTGACCATCGTGCAGGAAACCCTTGCCACCCCGCTCTGCCTGGACAGCGCAGACCCCGCAGCGTTGCGGGCCGCCCTCCCGCTTTGCCAACAACGAGCGATGATCAATTCCATCACCGATGAGCCGGCGCGCATTCGGGCGCTGCTTCCTCTCTTGAAGGAGTTCCGCCCCAAAGTGATCGCCCTCTGCCTGGGCGAGGCGGGGCCGCCCAACACGGCCGCCGAGCGCGTCGCGACCGCGAGCCACCTCGTCGATCGGCTCACGGCGGAAGGATTCGTCCTAGACGATATTTACGTTGATCCCTGCGTACTTCCCATCAGCACGGGCCCGGAACATGGCAAAGCACTGGTGGAAGCCGCAGGGCAGATCAAGGCCCGGTATCCTGGCGTTCATGTTAGCGCGGGCATCAGCAACGTTTCGTTTGGACTTCCCATGCGCAAGCTGCTCAACGGGGTCCTGCTCCTCCTGCTGATGGCGCAAGGCCTGGACGCCGCCATCGTCGATCCATGCGACCCGCAATTGATGATGAATATCCGGGCGGCCGAAGCCTTGCTGGCGCGCGACGAGTATTGTGCAAGCTACATCCAGGCCTTTCGTGAAGGAAAGTTGGGGCAGTAGGCGGAAAGCAGAAGGCAGCAGCCAGCAAAGGTAGCGCGGACCTGATGGCAGAGAGCTTATAGCTTCGTACCAAGGAGAACCACCGTGGCAGCAATTATTTTGGATGGTAATAAGATCCGCGACCAAATCAAGGCGGAGCTCGCCGTCGAGATTCAGGACTTGAAGAGCGCCGGCATCACGCCGGGACTGGCAGCAGTCCTTGTGGGTGAGAATCCCGCCTCGCAAATCTACGTGCGCACCAAGGTAAAGACCTGTGAATCCTTAGGGGTCTACAGCGAGAAGATCGACTTGCCCGCAGACACCTCCCAGGAGCGGCTGCTGGCGCTCGTTGAATCTCTCAACCGCCGCGATGAGATCGATGGCATTCTGATTCAGCTACCCCTGCCGCCGCAAATTGATACCAAGCGCGTGCTCGAGGCCGTGGACCCGGCCAAGGACGTGGACGGGTTTCATCCTATCAACGTCGGACACCTGGTGAGTGGGACGCCGGGCCTGGTTCCCTGCACTCCGGCGGGAATCATTGAAATTCTGGTCCGCAGCCAGATTCCCATCAAAGGCGCGCGGGCCGTGGTGGTAGGACGGAGTGACATCGTGGGAAAGCCTGTGGCCATGCTGCTGCTTCATCAACATGCCACGCTAACCATTTGCCATTCGAGGACGCGCGACCTGCCGGCGGTGGCTCGCGAGGGCGATATCCTGGTGGCCGCCATGGGCAAGCCGGCCTTTGTGACAGGCGAATTCATCAAGCCCGGCGCCGTCGTGATCGACGTCGGCATCAACCGCCTGACCACCCCCGAGGAAATTCGTCGAATCTTTCATGATCCCTCACGTGCGCTCAAAGACCTTGAGGCCAAAGGTTCCGTCCTGGTGGGGGACGTGCAGCCTGAAGACGTGAAGGAAAAGGCGGCCGCCTATACGCCGGTGCCGGGGGGTGTGGGGCCGTTGACCATCGCAATGTTGATGTCGAATACCGTCCGGGCCGCGCGCCTGCGCCGCGGTGCGCGCGTGCATGTCGAGACACCAAAATAGAGACTGGAAATTCGAAATTGGAAAATCGAAAGCGGAAGTTCCAAGCGCGAGGTCTGCTCGACAAGCTCGTTGTCGGTGGTCAGTCGTCCGTGGTCAGTTGAAAAAACTAGCCCAGGGGACGTCTGCCAGTCTCCGTCATCTATTCCTGCTTTTCCTGCCTCCTGCTTACTGCCTATCTTCTGGCTCCTGGCGCCTGATTCCCGTCCTTCTTCCCCACCTGCCACCTACGACATACCACCTACCAGACACTGACTACCTTTAGTTTCAACAACATTCCCGCTTTCTGCTCGAATCCCCTTTATTATCAATAACATTCCCGCTTCTTGTCGCGGCATTCGAGGCCGGTCCTTTGTTTTCAATAATATTCCCGCGTCGTTAGTTCAGAAATTAAAATTACTGCGCCTCTCATCGCCATGGTGATTGGTCGAATGGACGCTCCGTAGCGTGGGCGCCTGCCCAAACCGCGGCCCAGCCCTGAACTCCCTTCCAGCGCGCCGTGACCGCGCATTCCATAGGTCAACGCGAGTAGGCTATCAACTCTCAAGCCTCGTGTCAAGAGCAAAAGTGCAGTATCCCTAAGAGCAGGATTTGGTCCCGCAGGGCGGGAAGGATTCGGGAGAGGCTCTCGCTTTTTCCCTGAATCCTGGTTGAGCCCCAGGCGCCTGACACCTGAAACCTGCGGCAATGTGTTAAGCTGAGCACTATGCTAAGGTACAGGATCATGAGCAGATTTGGTCGTCATTCCCGTGAAAGCAGGAATGCATAGCTTGGTCAAAAGGATGATGAAATTCATATGAAGAGTTTCAAAGAAAGAGTGGCGCAAGGAGACATTCTGATTTCCGACGGAGCCATGGGCACCTATCTGCAAGCCAAGGGCTTGAACCCAGGCGAGTGCATGGAATCGTGGTGTGTTTCTCACCCGAACGTCGTTAAAGGGATTCACGAGGATTACATCGCCGCGGGTGCTGACATCGTGGAGACGAATTCGTTTGGCGGGACCTGCTACAAGCTAAAGCCCTATGGGCTCGCGGACAAAGTGAGAGAGTTGAACCAGGCTGCTGTTGCACTCGCCAAACAGGCCATGGTAGGCAAGGGTTACGTCGCCGCTTCGGTTGGCCCCACCGGGCACATCGTCGAGGACGAGGGCGGCGATGTGACGCCACAAGACCTCTACAAGGCTTTCAAGGAGCAAGTGGTGGCTTTGGAGGAAGGCGGCGCGGATGCCCTCTGCATTGAGACCATGGCATCCCTCAGCGAAGCGGTGCAGGCGATCAAGGCTGCCAAGGAAAATACCAAGCTTCCGGTCATCTGCACCTTCACCTTTGAAGCCGGCGCGCGTGGTTTTCGCACCATGATGGGCGTGACGCCGGAACGTGCGGCGCGGGAGGCGGTGGCGGCCGGCGCGGACATCGTGGGCGCCAATTGCGGCAACGGTATCGTGAACATGATCGAGATTACGCGCCAGATGCGGGCTGCGCAGCCGAGTACGCCCATCCTTATTAACGCCAACGCAGGCATGCCGGTCCTGGAAGGGGAGAGGACGGTCTTTAAAGAGACGCCGGAATTCATGGCTTCCAAAGTGCCTAATCTCATTAAAGCTGGGGCGCAAATCATCGGCGGCTGCTGCGGCACCACGCCTGAGCATATCGCTGCCATGGCGAGAGTGGCCAAGGCGGCCCACTAAGTCGACAGTCAACAGTCCACAGTCAACAGTCCACAGTCAACAGCGCGTAGCGCGGACCTGCTTTGTATGTCCGCGGCCCTTGGGTGCGGTCGGTGAGAAGAGCCGCCCCGATAAATCGGGGCGCTACCAGCCTGGACCCCGATTTCCGCAAGGCCTTTCGCAGTGAAAGAGCCGTTAACGACGCCTTTGACTTGGTGATCGAGTTGCGCAAGGTGGGAAGCTGCAAGCAAGCTTAGCACGGACCTGATTGGGTTTGTTGAAGGACAGGTCCAGGCGGGGAGATCCCCACCTTCGTCGCCCTCTACGGAAAGTAGCGGTAAACCTCCCGGCGATGGAGCACTCTTACGAAAACGACCACTCCCTCTTCAGTGGCCAAACCGAGCCGGTAATCACCTATTCTGACGCGGTAGTGCTCGCCACCACCGTGCAACTTCTTGAGGTTCGACACCTCAGCCAGACTTTGCGCGGCCTCAACGTTGGCAATCAGTTCCTTAATTCGTTCCAGGAGGGCCTTATCCTTCAGGGCTCGAAGGTCCTTGGCAAAGCTTGCTTTGAACCGAACTTTCAATGTCCGCCCTCGAGTAGGGAGAGGACTTCGCCGCGACTTACTTCTTCCGTGCGCCGGCCTTCCTCGATGGCGCGGGCCAGGGCAATATCCTCCAGGGTCTCCTCGATCGCATCGCGCAGGAGGTCCTTGCGTTCCTCCAGCACTTCCACAAGGGCGGTCTTGAAAAGCGCTTTCAGCCTCGCCTCATCCATCGGGACCTGAGTCATCGTGGCCTCCTTGCTTAATATTATAACTGACCGCACGCGGCACGGCAAAGACTCATGCTAAGACTCATGCTAGAGCAGACGTAGGGCGGACCTGTTTTGTAGGTCGGACGGGCAGGTTTCCACTATGTTTTCAAGAATTCAGAAACGTCGATACCGGCTTCGCGCAGGACGGCGTGAAGCGTGCCCTCTGCCATATCGCGCCCATGGTGGGGCAGGGTGACTTTGCGGCCCGTGACAGCGTGCCGCCAGATTTCATGACTACCCGGACCGGGGCGGTCAAAGGTGAACCCGAAGGCGCGCAGCTTGCGGGCCACTTCGCGATACTTGAACCCAGCGAGGCGGCCCATTAGCTGATGCCCACGGGCACAACGAAGTCTCGTAGGACTGGGTGTGATTTCTTGAATGCGGGAGGGAGTGGGTCGCCGTGATCGAGGCAGGACTCGACGATCCTTCGCGCCAGTCCCTGGGCAATCTCAACCGCTTCCGTGACGCTGCGCCCTTCGGCGACCAAGCCGGGCACATCGGGGCTCGTTGCCACGTAGCCGCCTTCCTCGAGCGATTCAATGCGCAACCGAATCGGAACTTCGTCCACCGGCGCGACCCTTTCCTGACGCTTTCCCTTTGGCATTGTTCAGCTCCCAAGCGACGGTTCCAATTCTATCACACGTCGGCACTACCAGGGGCCGCCTGGCAATTGATCTGAGTGATTACTGAGCGAATGGCGCGGACCTGTTCTCTAGGTCCGCGGCTCTTCACAGTAAGAATCCTTACAACGAAAAACCGTAAATGCCAGAATCCAGGTCTGCGCTCACCGGATGGCACGCATCACAAGAAACGCAACCGATACGCGACCCGCGTCATGGGTTACGCTGCGGTTCATCCAGGAGCGATTGCACTTCACGGCGCAGGGTGGGCAGATTTGTTTCGAGGACTCCCCAAACCACCTCATCCGAGACGAAAGCATAGCCATGAATCAGCCGGTTGCGGAAGGCAACGATCCGGCGACAGGCGCTAACACGGTTGGAAAGGTCAGGGTACAGGCGGAGGGCCTGATTAAGGGCTTCCCCCATGACTTCAAACTGTCGCTCTACCGCAGACCGCAGGAGAGCATCAGCGGAGTAGTCAGCGAAGGTTTTCCCGCTGGTGAACTGAGTGAGCAGGTCACACGCCTGAACGATATCGAACAGGTACTTGCGTACTTCAAGCGGCAACATAAAGCTGCACTTGGGTCTTTTCGATGGCCTGCCGAAAATAGGGATTGCGAATCGGGCCGGGTTCGACCAACTCAACCGGCACACCAAAAAGCCGCTCCAGGTCTTCTTGCAGTCCAAAGTAATTGTCAGCATGCTGAGCGGGGCGCACCGGCTGGAACTCGACTAGGAAATCGAGATCGCTGGACGCGGGGTCGAACCGGCCGCTCGCTGCCGAGCCAAACAGAGCTAGGCGGCGCACGCCTCGGTCCTTGCACAGCGCCACCAGATCCTTGACCTTTTCTTGCACGACGGCATTCATGAGCGCCCTCTCGCTACATCATACCTCAGTTGGCGGGTGGCGCACACGTCGTTTTGAAGCTGTGAAAAAATACAGAATAGTCATATCCCGGCGACGATTATTCAATGGATTACGCTATATGTGTGCGCCACCCGCGTTTAGCCCCAAGAACAGAGCTGGGCGCCGCATCCCATCAATACGAAGGTCCAATCAAATTGATACAATGCAGCCGTTGGCGGCGCCAAAAAGCAGGGTCCGCTTTGCTTTTGCCATTACGCGGAACAGAGAACGCACCCGAATTGGAACCCATCAAAAAGCTTATGATATGATCAGTGTGCGTTTGAATGCACCTTGATATGAGAGGGCGGATTCCAGATTTCAGAGGAGCCGCTGCACCTTGGAGGTATGGCCTTGAAAGCATTTGAAATGATAAGAGATGCCGGAGCTCGAAAGTCACTTGGCGGGTTTTTCGTCTCTATAAAGCTCGGAGCCTTGCCCGCTATGATTGGTCTTGGCGTTTTTGCGGCATTGTTCGCAGTTATCGGCGCAGGCAAGCCTGTGACGCGTCGGCCGCCAATTGTTGGGATCGCGCACATTGGGCTGAAGACCGACAACCTTGCTGTGGCCCGGAAGTTTTACGGAGACACCTTGGGATTCCAGGAGCCGTTCACGTTAGATAAACCGACGGGCGGCCTGATGCTGACTTATTTTAAGGTGAACGATCATCAATATATTGAGGTTTTCCCCAATCTGAGCAGCCCAACCGAAGACAGGCTATCGCACATTGCTTTCGAGACCACGGATGCCCAAGCACTGCGCGATTACCTTGCCGAACGTGGCGTGACAGTGCCCAATACGCTGAGGCCTGGGCTCGACGGCAATCTGAGTTTCATGGTCAAAGATCCGGAGGGGCACTCCGTCGAATTCGTGGAATACTTGCCCGGCTCGCTCCATAGCCGGAATTTTGGCAAATTCCTTCCGGACACTCGTATCTCGCAGCACATGATCCACGTGGGGGTCACAGTGCTTGACCGCGCTGCCGCGGATCGCTTCTACAAAGACGTTCTCGGATTCCAGTTGATGTGGTACGGCGGCATGAGCGACGACCGTGTGGACTGGGTCTGTATGCGTGTCCCCGAAGGCAGCGATTGGCTCGAGTATATGCTGAACGTTCGCAATCCCACGCCACGAACCCTCGGTGTGATGCACCACCTGGCACTCGGTGTTCCAAGTGTTGAAACAGCCTATAAGACGGCGGTGGACCGAGGGTACAAAGCAGAGCAACCCAAGATCGGGCGGGACGGCAAGTGGCAATTGAACCTCTACGATCCTAATTTCACGCGCGTGGAATTGATGGAGCCGAAACCAGTTAGGAAACCGTGTTGCTCCCCGATACTAGGGCAGTAGTCGGTAGGTAGTAGGTAGCAGGTGGTAGGTGGGGACAGATACCCGTGCCTATCAACTGACCACCGACCACTGACCACTGACGACTGAACACCTGCATTGAGGTGGCGTTGCGGAGTAAGATAGTAGTCAGCGGAATCGCCCGACTTGGCGGGGGCGGGGAGTGCAGTCATGGCTAGCCTGCAAGAAGTGTTACAGAAAGCCGTCCGAGAGGGTGAACTTTACGAGAAGCTCGACCGCGGCTTCGTGCGCTGCTACGCGTGCGGGCATTGCTGCCGAATACCGGATGGGCAACCGGGAGTTTGCAAGGTCCGGTACAACGAGGGCGGTAAGCTCTTTGTGCCTTGGGGCTACGTCGCCAGCGCGCAGTGCGATCCCATCGAAAAGAAGCCTTTCTATCACGCCTACCCTGGCGCGCTGGCCTACAGCTTCGGGATGCTGGGTTGCGATCTGCACTGTAGCTATTGCCAGAACTGGGTCACCTCACAGGCCTTGCGCGACCTGAACGCAGTTTCGCCGCCCGTGCACATGACACCTGAAGAGCTGGTCCGGGAGGCGGTGCAACAGGGGGCGAAGGTCGTGGTGAGCACTTACAATGAGCCGCTCATCACCAGCGAATGGGCGGTGGCAGTTTTCAAGCAAGCCCGCGCGGCGGGGCTCAGCACGGGATATGTTTCCAATGGCAACGGCACGCCGCAGGTGCTGGAATACCTGCGGCCCTGGGTGGACCTTTACAAGGTGGACCTGAAGAGTTTTGACGACCGGCATTATCGCCAGCTCGGCGGGCGAATTCAGCCCATCCTGGATACTATCCGCAAGCTGCACGAAATGGGATTCTGGGTGGAAATCGTCACCTTGATTGTTCCGGGATTCAACGATTCGGACGACGAACTGAAACGCATGGCGGAATTCCTGGTAAGCGTTTCGCCAGACATCCCCTGGCACGTCACAGCCTTTCACCAGGACTACAAGATGACGGAGCTGGAGAGTACCAGCTCGCAAACGCTGGTGCGAGCAGCCGGGATCGGCAAGGCAGCGGGGTTGCGCTTTGTCTATGCCGGAAACTTGCCCGGCCGGACGGGGGAGCTCGAGAACACCTATTGCCCCAACTGCCACGAGCTCCTTGTCGAACGCCTCGGCTTCCACCTCCTCGACTACCGGCTCACCGCGACGGGTTCCTGCCCCGGTTGCGGCGCTGCCATCCCGGGGCGTTGGGCGGCGGATTTTCAAGGCCAGATTGCCGACGTTCCCTACCTGCCTCGATTCCGGAGGCGGTCAAATCCCTTCAGCGCCTAGCGCCGCTGAAGACCACAGCGTGTCATGCAATCCCTCAGCGGAGCCCATAGAACAGGTATCCGGGCCCTACTCGCATGTTATGGATAAGCGAGGCTGGCGAGACGGCGGCGATGAGCAATCCCCCCACTGCCTGGGCCAGCGCAATCGGCCAGATGTTTCGATGCCGCGCGAAGACCTCGGCAAAGACAAAGCCGGCCGCGGTGGTGGCGACCATGAGGATTAGATTGGGGATGTGCGCCGAGCCGAAGATGATCCCCACCAGGAGGGAACTCAGGTGGCGGTTGCGGACGACTTCCATTAGGCGGTTATTAAAATAGGATTGGGCGAGATACTGCTGAAAAGCACACCAGATGCTGTAGCCCAGCAGCGAAGCAGTAGCGTTCCAGTTTACTGGCACAAACGTCAGGGCATGCCGCGCAAAACCGAATACGAGAAGAGGAATGTAAAGGGCGAGGGCGATGGGCAATACGACCTGGGCGTTGGCCCGCATTCCGGTAAATGAGAGGCCAAGAGTCCGGAACGTATCGCGGTGCAGAAAGTGGCTGACAAGCACGGCTCCCAAGAGCGCCATCCAGAAGTGAGGATAGGTGGACCGCCAGCGCCAGATGTAAGTTACAATCCCAGCGTATACCAGTATTACTTCCAGGGCGGAATAGATTGGCGACCAGGGATGCGAGTCACTTCCGGCTTCAAATTCACCCGCTGAGGTTATTGCGCTCATGAAAATTCCCACACTCATTCTACGTCAACCCGGCCAAAGAACGAAAAGCCGCCCAGCATTTTTTCTGATGGCGTGCGCACTGGTTGGGTTGGTCGCGCTAATCCTTCCGCCCTGCTTTCGCGCGCAGGGGGCGCCGTCCGCGAGGCCTGCGCAGAAGCGGCATGTGCTGGTCATTTCCGTGGACGGACTGGGAGCTAGCCTCTATGATCGTCTTGCCGCGAAGATTCACATTTCCAATCTGCCGAGACTGCGGAGGGAAGGAAGCTACGCAGAGGGGGTGGTGGGTGTTTACCCTACGTTGACGTACCCTTCGCATACGACCATCGTCACAGGGCGGATGCCCGCGGAGCACGGTATCTACTCCAACTTGTCGTCGCGCGAGCCGGGCAAGAACCTCGGAGACTGGTTCTGGTTCGCGAATGCCATCAAAGTGCCAACGCTCTGGGATGAGGCGCGCGCGCACCATATGACCACGGGCGCGGTTTTCTGGCCGGTGGCGGCAGGCGCGCCGATTGATTGGGACGTCCCGGAAATCTGGGACCCCCAGAAGTCCCTGATGGTGGATCCTATATACGTCGCGAAGTATGCTACCCCCGGACTTCTGTTTGAAGCTCTGTTGGAAATTGGCCCGCCGCAACCCGGGCAGGAACTTGACGTGACGCGGACTCGCCTGGCGACGTTCATCCTAAAGAAGCACAAACCGGACCTCCTCCTGGTTCACCTGGTCGACCTCGATGAGGATGAGCATGGATTCGGACCGGACAGCCCCCAGGCCGCCGCAACCCTCGAAAAGATTGATGGTCACATCGGTGAATTGCTGGCCGCCGACCAGGCCGCCGGGCTGGCTGATTCCACCGATGTCTTCATCGTTTCCGACCACGGTTTTCTGCCCGTTCAAACGGAAATTAAGCCGAACGTGCTGTTCGTGAAGGCGGGGCTGTTGAATGCAGACGAAAAAGGGAATGTTACTGGAGGAAGAATCGCCACGGTCGCCAATGACGGCTCATTCTTTATTTATTGGCCGGAATCGGAGGACCTTCGCTCCAAGGTGAACGAAGCCTTGAAACCCCTGCGTGACCAAGGATTGCTGTGGGCCGTCCTCGACCGCGCAGCTTTAAAAGAATTGGCTGCGGAGCCTGCCGCGCAGATGGCGCTGGAAGCACCGACGGGCTACGCTTTCCGCAGCGGCGCGGCTGGCGGCTTGCTGGCGAAGGGAAAAAGTACGACGGGGACGCACGGATACTTGCCTTTTCGCCAAGAACTTGAAGCGTCGTTCATCGCGTGGGGACCGGATATCAGGGCCGGAGTGGACCTGCACACGATTCGGATGACGGAAATCGCTCCCACCATCTTGAAAGCGATGGGGATCGACGACCCGAGATTCGGTGATCGACCGCCGCTCACGGAAATCTTCAAATGAAGGATTCAGGATTCAGGCGTCAGGATTCGGGAGCGGCTGTCTTGTGCTGGAGTAGTAGGACCACTCGCTGGCCCAGGTGGCCACGCGGAACCAGTAACGGCCGAACATAACGGCTTGTTGAAAAACAAAAAGGCCGGCCAGCGCCAGGAGTTCACGAATGTGCGGCCCGCCGGCGATGGTTGAATTGACGAATCCCCATGGGAACAGCAGCCGGTAAACTCCCAGGAGCGCCAGCCCGAAGAATGAAGGCACGACATAGACTCCTATTGCTCTCCTGAGACGGCCGAGAGAAAAACCCAGCGAAGCGAGGAAGGCTTGGATCGCGCCCGTACCCTCTTCCAGGACCAGCCGGACGCGTGCATAGTCCATGACCAGGTTGACAAAACCCAGGCCCAGCACCACGAGCAACGAGACGGCGAGGCGAGCCCAGAAAACCGCGCGGTCGTCGGCCCAGTTGCCCACCCAGTGATCCACCAACTGGCCCAACTTCTCA